>JBIIQC010000038.1:0-7719 GCA_044342295.1 Rhodoluna sp.
ATGGGGTGGCAACTTCCATAAAGGATGTGGAAATCACGATGAGGATTTTACTCGTCGGCGCGGGCGGCGTAGGCGCCGCAATAGCCAAAATTGCAAGTGAAAGATCATTTTTTGAAGTCATGGTCGTAGCCGACTTTGATATCAAAAGAGCCGAACAAGTTATTGAATGGATTAGAAAGCGCCACAGTGACGAAGTCGCAACCAAGTTCATTCCAGCCAAGATAGATGCGTCCAACGCCGCAAACGTTGTTGAACTCTGTCGTGAGCACAACATAACCTTCGTACTAAACGCGGTGGAGCCAAAGTTCGTACCGACTGTTTTCTCAGGAGCGTTTACCGCTGGTGTTGGATACATGGACATGGCGATGTCCTTGTCTGAGCCCCACGAGACTGATCCGTACCACAAGCCAGGTATCAAACTTGGTGACGCTCAGTACGCGTTGAACTCACAGTGGGAAAAAGCTGGCCAGCTGGCACTTGTTGGAATGGGTGTTGAGCCAGGGCTATCTAACATCTTTGCGAAGTACGCGGCAGATGAGCTTTTCAGTGAAATTGACGAAGTGAGCATCAAGGACGGCTCTAACCTGGTAGTCAAGAATGAAAGTGGCGAAGAAATATTCGCACCATCATTCTCGATTTGGACTGTAATCGAAGAGTGTCTTAACCCACCAATCATTTACGAGAAGGACAGGGGTTTCTACACCACCGCACCATTTAGCGAACCAGAGATCTTTGAGTTTCCAGAAGGTATTGGAGCTGTTGAGTGCGTGAACGTTGAGCACGAAGAGATTCCGATGCTTCCAAGAACCATGGATGTCAAGAAAGTAACTTTCAAGTACGGCCTTGGCAGTGAATTCATTTCGGTTCTAAAGACCTTGCATAATCTAGGCCTTGATGCCACCAAGCCGGTTCGAGTGCGTTCAGCATCCGGTCCAGTTGATGTTGCACCAAGAGATGTCATTGTTTCGGTTTTGCCAGACCCTGCAACCTTGGGACCTCAGATGAGCGGTAAGGCCTGTGCCGGAGTACTAATTACTGGAAAAGACAAGAACGGCAAGGACCGCGCCACATACATTTACCACGTAGCTGACAACGCAGAAACTATGGCCGAGTATGAGGCTCAGTGCGTGGTGTTGCAAACAGCATTCAACCCGCTAATTGCTCTTGAGCTAATCGCTGAAGGTAAGTGGTCCGGCAAGGGTGTTATGGCGCCAGAGCAATTCCCACCAACACCATTTTTGGATTTAATGTCTTCATCAACTGGATATCACCAGAAGTGGTTTGCTCAGGAAAGATTGCCAGCTAACCCGCTAGCTCTTCCGTAAACCGAAGATGAACTACCGCATAGTTAAGGCTGAAGTTAGTCAAGCAAGTTCGCTTGCTGAGCTAATAAATCAGCACGAGCTAACAATTGACCCAAAAGCAACTCCAATAGGTATCGAAGAGGCCCAGGAGTTGATTGAAGGCTTTTTTGATCCAGCTCTTGCAGCCTTTATCTATACTTCGGAAAATGACGAACCCAGTGCTTTTTATTCGGTCAACCCTGACGCCACAAGAAAAAGACTGTTCACAGATGTCTATGCTCGCCCCGGTTCCAATCTGATCAAACAAACTCTGATTGAATCCTTGAAGGCGGCAGCTACCTCTTATCCAGAATACGAAAACTGGTACGGAGTGAACACAAAGGATCCGGCTTTGCGTGGAGCAATGGAGTCGGTGAGAATGCAAGTCATACGCACCTACTGGCTCATGAAGAGGCCATTAGCAGCATCAGATAAAATCCCGCATTCAAGGCCAGAAGCTTCTATCCGACTCGTGTCCGGAGACGAGGACATGAAAACTTGGTGGAATCTGCACCAAGACGCTTTTAGTAAACACTTCGGGTTTGCCCCGAGGCCGATGGATCTTTGGATTGAACAACTCAAGGAATCCAGCACCCTAGATCCAGAAGGCTGTTTCATTCTTGAGTACGAGGGGGAACCAGCTGGATTCGTTCAACTGGCAAATGCCAACTACCACCTAAACGGAGGCTACGTCGACTCCCTGGGAGTCGCACACAGATTCCAGGGTAAGGGCCTGGGTCACAGCCTGCTACAGCACGCAATTAACTTCAGCATCGATCAAGGGCGCGAGTTTATTGAGCTTAACGTTGATACCGGGAACGAGTCTGGTGCACTTAGGCTTTACGAGAAGCTAGGCTTCAAACCAAATAGCTCTTGGCAGCAATACGAAAACAAGAATTGGGTGGAGTTTGTCAGAGGACTTTGATGTTGCGGTAATCGGATCCGGTTTCGGTGGATCTGTTGCAGCACTGCGCCTCAGCGAAAAAGGATACAAAGTCCTAGTAATTGAATCTGGTGCAAGGTTTGAAGATAACGATTTTGCCAAGAGCTCCTTTGATCTAAAGAAGTTTCTGTTTTTTCCAAAGCTTGGCCTAAAGGGCATTCAGCGAATAGACCTTTTGAAAAACGTTCTTGTCATGTCTGGAGCCGGTGTTGGTGGCGGATCTCTGGTTTATGCAAACACCCTTTATCGCCCACCGGCCAGATTCTTTTCAACGGGCAGCTGGGCCAACATGGCCGACTGGCAGAAACTTCTCGAGCCCTACTATGACCAGGCCGAGCGAATGCTGGGCGTTGAAACAAATAAATACTTTTCCCCTGCTGATGAAGCACTCAAAAAGGTAAGTGACCGCCTTGGCTTTGGGGATAGTTTTCAAATGGCCCAGCTTGGTATTCACTTTGGTGAAGAGGGAAAAACAGTTGAAGATCCATACTTTGGCGGTAGGGGACCGTCTCGCACCGGGTGCATAAACTGCGGTGAATGCATGACTGGCTGCAGGCACGGAGCCAAGAACACCCTGGTAAAAAATTATCTATACCTTGCCGAAAAACTTGGCACCAGGATTATGCCGCTAACCAAGGTTGTCAACATCGAACAAGTTCCCACCGGATACACCCTGACCTTGATTCAAAGCGATAAGTTGTTTGCCAAAAAGCGCACCATCAATGTTCCAGAAGTTATTGTGGCCGCTGGTGCACTTGGTTCAGCAAAGCTTCTTCACTCGGTAAGGGCCAAGGGAAACCTTGCAGGAATTAGCCCAAGACTTGGTGAGCTATCTAGAACCAACAGTGAGTCACTTTTGGGTGTTGTGGCCAAAGGTAAAGAGGTTGATTTTTCCAAGGGATCGGCAATCACCTCATCTGTTTTCCCCGATGCCGATACCCACATCGAACCTGTCAGATACGGGCGTGGCTCAGGCTTTATGGGACTTTTGCAGTCAGTTGTTGCAAGCGGTCCTCAAGGCCAAACACCAAATATCTTTAGGTTGATTGGGGTTACCCTCAAGAACCTGGCCAAGTTGCCCAATTTTTACAACCTACGCACCTGGCCAGAGCGAACATTGATCTTGCTCGTAATGCAATCAAGGGATAACTCACTAACTACTTATTGGAAACGAAGACTTACCTCCAAGCAGGGTCACGGTGAACCAAACCCAGCGTGGGTTCCCATGGGTCACACCGTTGCCAAAGAAATTGCTAAGGATGTTAATGGCACAGCGGGAGCCGTAATTGGTGAGCCTTTTGGTATTCCACTCACCGCGCATTTCCTTGGCGGCGCGGTGATTGGTAATGATGCCAAAACTGGCGTTGTGGATGGCTACCTTCGAGTGTTTGGTCAACCGGGATTACACATCGTCGATGGATCAGCACTGTCTGCAAACCCCGGTGTGAACCCGTCGCTTTCTATAACCGCATTGGCTGAGTGGGCGATGGCGCATTGGCCAAATAAGTCAGAAGCAGATCCAAGACCAGCGCTTGGCGAAGAATTTAGAGTTGTTGATTCTGTGAAGCCAAACAATCCTGCGGTACCAGCATCAGCTAGCGGAGCTCTCAGGCTTCCTCTCCGAGTGCTCTAGTTGCTCTCGGTGCTTGGATTCAATTCCTTGCCCGATGTAAGTGCTGATAATAATTACTGCAGCTCCAATGATTCCAATCACTGCAAGTGTCTCGCCACCAAACAGCACAGCGATGATTACTGCCCAGATAGGTTCGGTTGCTAACAGCAGGGAAGATCTCGAGGCCGAAGTTCTTCTAATTGCCCAGAGTTGAGCAACAAAGGCAAACACCGAACAAAACAGTGCCAGGAACAAAGTCCCTGCCCACTGGGCAGGACCAAAGGTTGCGATGGCATCAAAAGCCCCTGGGATGTCAAAGATAAAGAACACAACGGTTGCTGTTAGACACTGCATCAATATCATGTTGAAACTACTTGCCTCACGGTTCTTGGTGAGCACCCCTTGGGCCGTTACGTGAACCGCGCGCACTATTGCCGCGATAAATAACAAAAAGTCACCCCAGTTGGGCTCTTGAATGCCATTTCCTGTTACCAGTAGCGCAACGCCAACTATGGCTCCAACAGCAGCCAGGAAGAACGATCTTGGTAGCCAACGCTTCTTCCAAGCCGATTCCATGATGGGGGTAAAAATAATGGTCAAGCTAATCAGAAGCCCAGCGTTGGTGGCAGATGTGATCTTCAGACCAAAGGTCTCGACAGTCATAATGGCGGACTGAGTTAGACCAAATATTGTTCCCAGAATTACATCTGTTTTAGAAAACCTGTTTCGGCGAATCAGCCAAATTGCAATCATTGCAAGAGTTGCTATTCCAAAACGAACCGACAGCATCGCGGGAACGGTTGCAAAAGGCGTAATGGCTTTCGCGGCAAGATAGCTTGCTCCCCAGACGATCGCAACCGCAAGTAGAACTAGGTCTACCTTGGAGGCCCTAATCGCGTTAAGCATTTGCTTTCTTCCTAAACAGGTTCAGCACACTTCCTTGGGATATCGCAGCTCCCAAGATTACGATCACTCCACCAACCGGTTCGTACCAGTGCAGCTGCTCTCCAAGAAGTATCACACCAAGAACAACCGCAATAACTGGTGTTATGTAGGTAACAGAGGAAGCAATCGCACTTCCCACCACATCCAGAATCTTGTAATAGAGAAGGTACGCAACACCGCTACCAAGAGCTCCCAGTGTCACAATCGCCGCTACTGATTGAATGTTTGGCGTAGCGGTGATGAGTGGGCCTGACAGGAGATAGATAGGTAGCAAGGTCAGCGCAGCTGTTCCAATTTGTCCGAACACGGAAACCTCAGTGGCCAAATTCAGGGGCGTCACGTATTTTCTGACATACGGGGTTCCGATTCCATACAGAATGACCGCAATCAGCATCGCAAGAATGGCTATCGGGTCATTCTCGCCAAAGCCTTGCCAGGCACCCAAAACAACCAGTACGCCCAGTAAACCGATAACGATTCCTGCAATTACGTGGGGTTTTAGCTTCTCGGTTCTAAATGCAATCAAAATCACAATCACGGTAGTAATAGGTGTCACTGCATTAATGATTGCCGCCAAAGCACTTGTGACTTGGGTTTGGGCATAGGCAAAGAGCACAAAGGGAACCGAGCTCATTAGGATTCCGGCAATAGTTAGGTGCTTCCATGCTTCGAAGCTTGTTGGCAGCTTGGATTTGAAGATAAACATGGCAATCACCATGGCTAGGGCACCAAAGAAGGTTCTGCCAAAAGCGACTCCAATGGGAGTCAAGAAGGTAAGGGCTAGCTCAATGAACAAAAACGAAGCTCCCCAGATCAGCCCAGCAATTGCATACATCGCAACCCAAGGCTTTTTGGTTGTGGAACCCTGACTCGTCAAACTATTTGTGACCCATTCTGCGCTCGATAACAATTAGCCCAAACACAATTGCCGAGCCAACCCCAAACATCAATAGCTCTAACCCGAAGCTATCTTCTGGCATCAAGATGGCTCCGGTTTCGTTTTGCCAGGGCCAAAGAGCCCTAAGGGACCCAATCATCAACCCGCTCATCACAACCATCGTCATCTTGATCTTGTTGGCAAGTAACCACTGCAACAATGAAACAAAAGAAGCTAACCCAAGAATTGCACCTAAAACAAAAGTTCCAAGGTAGCCAAAGTCACGGTCGTTTACAGCCGCCAAGGTCGGTGCATACATGCCCAGAGCAAGCAATAAATATGATCCGGAAATACCTGGTAACACCAATGCACAAACAGCAAACGCAGCTGAAACCACAATCACAACAAAACTTGGATCAACATCTGCTGCTCTAGGTATAGAGGTAAATGCAAAAGCCGCCAAAGCGGAGACCAACAACACCAGATAGTGAACGAGTTTCCAGCCCATACCCGAAAGCGTGATTGGCACAAAAAGCGATGCTGCAATAAGGCCCGCAAATGCGGCCTTGGTAAAAGTTGGGTACTGCTCCAGTAAAGGCTCAACAATTCCAGCACCAACAAAGATTGCAGTGACCATTCCAATAAGCATTGGAATCAGTAGCGACCAAGAAATGGCTTTGAAGTGGGTAGTGGATTTTGCAAAGTTGGTTTTGGAGAATCCAAAGAGCAAAACTATGCCGCGCACCGCTTCAGCCGCGGAGTCAATTACGCGCTTGTAGACACCGGTAATAAGCGCGATGGTTCCACCAGAAATACCGGGGATCAGCTCTGCAATTCCAATTAGTGATCCACGTATGAAATTCAATAAAGTTTCGAGGATGTTGAATGGTTTTTTGGTATTTCCAGGAAGATTACTCACCCGTATAGTTTCCCAGATAAAGTCCTAGTTAGTCTTCGACCCACTAGAAGCTCTTGGGCCAAGTAGTGCTCCGCCAACAATCAACCCAGTTGCTAGGAGCAATTGCCAGCTGAGTGATTGTCCACTGACTAGAACAAGCAAAACCGTTGAAAGTAGTGGTGTCAAGAATGCCAGCAAACCAATTCTTCGTGGATCGCCAATCTTGAGAGCTGCATCCCAAAGGTAGAAAGCTCCTCCGAGTGGGCCGAGTCCAAGAACCAGAAGAAGCAACCAATCGGCTGTGCTTATCGAGGCAGCTGGCTCGAAGATGAAGTGGGCACCAATTGCCAGCACTCCAGCTACCAGCGCGAAAAGCCCAATTGCTGGGGTGGGGAAACTTGAAACCTTGGTGGTGGCCAAAGAGTAGGTAGCCCAGATAACGGCCGCAGCTAGAGCGAAGAGGTAACCGATCTCAATTGAAAGAGAGTCCAAACCTGAACCGTTGTAAGTTATCGCGATCACCGCACCCGCGAATCCCGAGACAGCAGCAAGAACATATCTGAAGTTCAGCGAGAGTGATTTAGTGAATATCGGGCTTAGCAAAACAATCAGTAGTGGCCATAGGTAGTTCACAAGATTTGCCTCAACGGCAGGCGCTGTTTGGAGTGCAAGAAAAAGCATGAAGTGATATCCAAAGAGACCGTAAACGCCAATCGATAAAGTTCTAATTGGAATTTTCCAGGGGGCCAGTCCGAATCTAAGAGTCGGCAAAGAAATAAGTGAACCGATTATTAAACCAATTCCCGTCAACAGAAAAGGCGGAATGTTAGAAAGCAAGGTTGCAAGTGATGCTAAAGATGCCCAAAGAACAATTGCCCCAAGGGTAAATAGGTCCGCTTTCATCCCTAAAGTTTATGGGACAAAAGTAAAGGGGAAATAAAAACAAGAAAGTCCAAAAAACAAAAAGTTTTTTGAAAAAACACCCCTTACTCACCAGTGTCTTCAAGGATTGGTGTTTATTTCATTCCTAAGAGAGAATGGAAGGACACGAAGGAGTGATAGAACGTGTCCAAAGTTCTAAACCTAAAACACGATCCTGCC
>JBIIQC010000039.1:0-6492 GCA_044342295.1 Rhodoluna sp.
CCAATGACCCCTGGTGCCGGATTTTTCTCACAAGCCCGTTAGGGCCACTGAGTGAGAACCATCTTGGTCGGCACGCGAAGTCGACATCTCAAAATCAAAGATTTTTGGCGAGAATGTCGCTAACCCCAAGCATACCAGCCCAGAATCGACTCTTGCCAGCTCGAGTTTTCCCCAGATTGCCAAGCCGTAAGCCAACAGGCACTCGTATCCAGCACAGTAGAAAGGTGATTGAACCCCAGAAGATTGCCGCGCTTCAGCTCGCAGGCTTTCTGACACTGAGCTTGACCTGGTTGGTGCCTTCTCCAAGTCTTGGAAGCCAGCCCACCTGGAGCTCCCCTGTTATTGGATCAGGGCTTGTGAACAGCTACCTTGCCCCCGATACAACCTATGGATCAGGGCATCGAGGAGTTGATTATCAAGTGAGATTGGGGCAAGGAGTTTTTGCACCAGCGGATGCGACCGTGAGCTTTGTTGGAAAGGTCGTCGACAGGCAAGTTCTCAGCCTGTCGCACCAAGGACAAGTTGTTAGTTCTTATGAGCCGGTTTGTAGTTCGCTGGTTGTCGGGCAAGAAGTGGCGGCTGGAGATTTAGTCGCAGAAGTCTGTGAAGCGGACCAAGATTATGTTCAGCACTGCCTAGATATTCTTTGTCTGCACTTTTCAACTAGACAAGATGGTGAATACCTTTCACCTCTTTGGTTCACAGGAGAGCTATCTCCCTCAAAACTTCTTCCCTGGATAGAACCTGGCTAAGCCCGCGGGTGAGCCTTTAGATAACCCTGCTTCAAGCGATCAACCGAGACGTGAGTGTAAATCTGGGTGGTCGCGAGCGAGGAGTGGCCAAGAAGTTCCTGCACCGCTCGAAGATCTGCGCCGCCATCTAATAAGTGCGTTGCAGCGCTGTGCCTCAAAGCATGTGGGCCGGCAGCTCCCACAGCTGTGTCAGCTAAGAGACCAGCTACCAGCGCGTAAACCTGTCTAACGCCAATACGTTTTCCTCTTGAGCTGATCAAGAGCGCATTGCCACTGGTCTCGTTCACAAACTGATTTCTTCCCTCGCGAATCCACGTAGCCAGTGCGTCGCTGGCCGGATCGCTATAGGGAACCATTCGCTGTTTGTTGCCTTTACCGGTAACTCGAAGAATCTTGCGGCCGTAGTCAATGTCATCAAGGTTTAGACCCACCAGCTCGCTTACTCGAATCCCACTTCCGTAGAGAATTTCTACCATCAATAAATCACTCATACCGGTTGGATTGTCCCTGGTGGCAAGTGGCTCAAGGACATCAAAGATTCCAGACATCGCCTCTCTGGACAGTACCTTGGGTAGAGTCCTGGAGGCTTTGGGGGAACGAAGCTTTAGCCCAGGGTCGGATTCAAGTTTTCCGTTTTTGAATAACCATGCAGTGAACGCTCTAACCGCGGCACTCTTTCGAGCCAACGTTGTCTTAGCAAGACCTTTCTCGCTTACTCGCCAGAGCCAATCCCGCACAAGCTCCAGGTCGATGTCTTGAACCTCTGATTGCTTTTTTGATTCCATGAATTCGAAAAGGTCAGTGACATCAGAGATGTAAGCCTTGACAGTGTTTGGGGAAAAGCCTTTGCCGTTTTCTAGCTCAAGACTGAACTGATCGCGAAGGTGTTCAAGCTCTGTTGGCATATTTCAAAGCGTAATGGAGCAACCCCAAAGAGTCTTGAACCATAGTCAATAGATTCCGCGCTTTTAGTTCATCGAGAGCCAGGCTTAGCTCAAAATTGGTTAGACCGGCTGTTTTGGCAATTTGGTCACCTGTTGCTTGCCTGAGTTCTCGAAGCGCATCTTGAGCGCGAACCAACAAGTTTGATCCATCTTGGAATCTTGCCGGTTGGGAAACTTCAGCGGTAATCAACTTGGTGTCAACTAGGGCTCTAGCTTTAGCTTCGGCGATCAGCGAGTTTGTTCCAGCTGAGGCGGCTGATGTAAGTGGTCCAGGGACTGCAAACAGCACTCGATTAAGGTCAATTGCATTATTTGCAGTGCGTATTGAGCCCGAGCGAATGCCGGCTTCAACAACAACTGTGGTCGTTGTTAGCGCGGCTATTAATCTGTTGCGTTGCAAAAAGCGCCAGCGACTTGGTGCAACCCCGGGGCACAGCTCTGCTATGAGAGCTCCATTTCGAGTTATCGCTTGAAACAGATTTGAGTTCGAGCTTGGATACTTTCGGTCTAGCCCTCCGGCCATCACGGCTACCGTTGGAAGTGAGTTTCTGAGGCTCTGGTTATGAACGTGACTATCTATTCCAATTGCTCCGCCGGAGACGGTTGGGCGCTTATGAAAGGCAAGTTCGGATACTAATTTCGAAGTAACTTTTGCTCCGTATTCGGTGCAGGCCCGTGAGCCAACTACCGATACCCCGTTGGCTAATCGCCTAAGCACTTTGTAATTTCCTTGAGCAAAAATCAGTGCTGGTGCTCCCTCTGCTAGATCATCTAATCCGATTGGCCAGAAATCATCGCCAGGAAGCAGCAAAGAAAGCTGTAGCTGCTTTGCTCTTTGAAGAGTGTTCGCGACCGCTTGCTTAGAGAATCTAGGAAGCCAACGTTGCCTAGAATCGCTAATTGTTCCTGGGAGATCTCCAAAGATCTCCACAAGAGAATTGGTCGCGCTGGCCTTATTTATTTCTTCAATCACCCGAGATGGCTCAAAGCCATCAATCAGAAGTTGCAGTAGACCTTGCCTACCTAACGCTTTAGCTAGCGCTCCGGCCATGCGATCGCCTGGCTCGGTAACGAGGCTCAGGGTGGCTGCCGCCACCAAATCTAGAGCTCGCCCTGTTGAATAGGAGTCACCTTGAAAGCTGAGGGTGAGATCTTGTAATTCTTGATCGCTAAGGATTGGCATGGAAGAACTATTCCAAGTAGATGAGTGTAGATGTTTAAAAAAACTAGAGCTGTGGAGAAACTACTCGCCGACAGCTAGTTCTTTAGGTAGCTCGTAGGCTTTGCCTGATAGCTCTTCGACGTTCACGTCTTTAAAAGTAAGTACCCTTACAGACTTTATGAAGCGGTCGGTTCGGTAAATGTCCCAAACCCAGACATCGCTCATGTTTAGCTCAAAGTAGAAATCGTTTGGGGTGTCAACTCTTTTTAGTTCGACATCGTTTGCAAGGTAAAACCTACGCTCGGTCTCAATTACATATTTGAAGGTTCCAACAACATCTCGATACTCGCGGTAAAGCGCGACTTCAGCTTGTCTGTCGTAGTCTTCGTATTCGTTTTCTTCCATCTGGCCTTCAGTCTATTCCAGCCCTAGGCCAGAATCCTAGTCAGCCAAGTCACTCGGTGGATAGCCGATGGGCCAAGGCTTCTAATGGCAGCTATGTGAGCAGCAGAGGCGTAGCCCTTGTGCCCAGCTAGCCCATAGCCCGGGTATTGCTGATCCAGATCCTGCATCATCGAGTCCCTGGTCACCTTGGCTAGAACCGCGGCTGCTGAAACGCTCACGCAATTGGTGTCGGCTTTGACTTGCACCTGAACATCGAGTCCGTAGGACACTTTTCCGAGCCAGTTCTGTGATCCATCGAGCAAGATGATTGCGCCATCTTCAGCGATTGTTTTTCTCGAAGTCGCGTCTTTCAGTAGCTGATCAAGAGCACGGCCCGCAGCCAATCGCAATGCTTCGGAAATGCCAAGCTCGTCAATTTCCTTGTTCGTGCTAAACCCAACGGCGTAAGAACTAACCCAATCCATTAGTGGCTGGGTGATCTCGCTTCGAGATTTAGCTGTCATGAGCTTGGAGTCTTGTAGCTTCTCTGGCCAAGATTCTAAGTTGGGATTGGTTTTGTCGATCAGGCTCACGCCTACGGCAACTGGTCCTGCAATTGCTCCTCTTCCGACCTCATCGATTCCGATTACGAAGCGGTTGCCTCGTTCAAAGATTCGACGTTCGGAATCAAGGCTTGGGTATGGTTTTGAAGACATCAGGGTAGTTATCTAGCCAGGTCCAGTTCTCAAATGGCCAGCTAATGACCATAGCTCTGCCCACGACCCAATCTGTTGAAACAAAACCTTTGCTTGGAAGATCGCCATGGTAGCGAGAGTCTTCGCTATTTCCTCGGTTATCTCCCATCACCCAAAGTGATCCAGCAGGAACCTCAACATCAAATTCGATTGCGGAAGGGGCTTGTCCTGCGCTGATATAGGGCTCTGTAATTGGCACGCCGTTTATAGTGATTTTTCCATCGGCATCACAGCAGATAATCTTGTCGCCGGCAGTGCCGATAACTCTTTTGACCAAATGTTGCTTACTATCTGGTGCGGTTATACCAAAAGCAGACAGGAACCAATCAACAGAAACTACCAATGGGTCGGTTGGCTCAGAAATGTCCGGACCCAACCAGCCACCTGGATCTTTGAAGACCACGACATCGCCGCGCTCAATTGGATACAAAGCCGGAGTTAGCTGATTGACGATGATGCGATCATCTATCTGAAGAGTTTCCAGCATGGAACCGGTGGGGATAAAAAAGGATCGAATCAAGAAGGTTTTTATAAGTAGCGATAGCACGAGCGCTGCCCCGATAACCACAATTAGGTCAATAAAGAACGCAACGAATACATTGGTGCTTTTGCGGCGCCGCTTTTGTTTGCCGCTCAGCTTCTTTTTCCTTGGTCGCATTGGCTCGCCAAGCGATAGCCCTTCACTCACGCTAAGCGTGTCCCCCTAAGGCCTTTAGACGTTTTCGCGCTTTTCGCGAATCTTTGCCTTCTTGCCTCGAAGATCACGCAAGAAGTAAAGCTTGGCACGGCGAACAGCACCCTTTGAAACAAGCTCAATCTTGTCGATGATTGGAGAGTGAATTGGGAAAGTTCTTTCAACACCAACTTGGAAGCTAACTTTTCTAACAGTAAAAGTTTCGCGAACACCTTCACCGGAACGGCGAATAACGATTCCCTGGAAAACCTGAATACGAGATCTTGAACCTTCAATGATGTTTACGTGAACCTTTACGGTGTCACCGACTCTAAATTCTGGAACATCAGTTTTTAGTAAGGCTTTGTCTACTGAATCTAAGATGTGCATTTTGTGTCGCTTCCTGTTTTTAGCACGCAGGTCAAAAACGGTTATGTTGGGTTTTTGCTTCGCCCTATCTCCCCTGCGGCAGAGCCCATTACTGGAGGCGAACCTCCATATTGCCACAGTTTCTGGCCCGAGGCAATTGGTAGCTAATCGATCAGATCTGGCCTGATTCTTCGGGTCTTTTCCAGCGCTTGCTCCTTGCGCCACTTAGCGATCTCGGCATGGTTACCACTTAGTAGCACCTCAGGAACATCCATTCCTCGCCAGCTAGCTGGCTTGGTGTAACTCGGGTATTCCAATAGCCCTTCGCTGTGTGACTCCTCGTCCAAAGATAAAGAGTTTCCAATTACTCCAGGGATCAGTCTCGCAATTGCCTCGATCATGGCTACCGCGGCTACTTCGCCGCCGTTCAAAACGTAATCACCGAGGCTGATCTCTCTCACCTCTGCCTTGCTGGATGCGTATTCCAAAACTCTTTGGTCTATACCCTCGTAGCGACCGCAGGCAAACACTAGATGCTTCTTACCCGAAAGCTCCCTCGCGGTAGCTTGCTTGAACGGCACCCCAGCTGGCGAGGGGAACACAACAACGCTTTCTTGGGTCAGAACCGAATCCAGCGCCAAACCCCAGGGCTCTGGCTTCATGAGCATTCCCGCTCCACCACCAAAAGGGGTGTCATCTACTGTTCGATGCTTATCCTCAGTGAAAGCCCTTAGATCATGTGCCTTGAAATCAATCAGAGACTGCTCCTGGGCTTTGCCGAGCAAGGAGATATCCAGCACCTTGAAAAAGTCAGGAAAAATGCTGATGGCATCAATTCTCATCAGAGTCACCGCCTGGAAGATTTACTTCAAAAAGACCAGCCGGCGGAGTCAGAACTACTTGGCCCTTTTTGATGTCAACGAGCGGGACAATTTGTTTCACAAAAGGCACAAGTACTTCTCCGTTAGAAGTTTCAATGGCCAAAAGGTCTTGAGCTGGAAGATGATCCACACGGCTTACCTTCCCAACAACTTCTTCCCCAACTAAAGCCGTTAGGCCCACAAGCTGATGGTCGTACCAAGCTTCTGGATCTTCTGGAAGCTGCTCAAGATCGGTTTCGATAAGCAAGATTGCTTTCACCAAAGTCTCGGCTTGACTGCGGTCTTGAATGCCCTCGAGAAACAAAACTGGGGCCTGGTTATAAAAACGGAGCTCGGCTACCTTGACGGTTTTTCCAAACCACTCGGAGGTCTCTGGAACTTGAAGTTCTAGTTCCTGACCAGCGCGAAATCTTTGATCTGGGCTGTCTGTGTATAGCTCTAGCTTGAGAGCACCTTTTAGACCGTGGGCTTTAACGAGTCTTCCGACTCGTAGCTTGGTCTTACTAGAAGTCACCGTCCACCACATCAACGCGAATTTTCTTGCCGTCGGCAAGTGCGTTGACCAAAGTGCG
>JBIIQC010000017.1:0-23380 GCA_044342295.1 Rhodoluna sp.
TGTTTAGCGCTGCTTACAAGTCTGTGACCAAGAAGGTTATGAGAAAGCGCGTTTTGGAAGAGGGAATCCGTATTGACGGACGAGGACTTCGCGACATCAGAAAGCTAGATGCAGAAGTTGCAGTAATTCCTAGGGTTCACGGATCTGCTATTTTCCAGCGTGGCGAGACTCAGATTCTTGGAGTTACCACCTTGAACATGTTGAAGATGGAACAGCAGATTGACTCACTGTCACCTGTGAAGACCAAGCGCTACATGCACAACTACAACTTCCCTCCTTACTCAACCGGTGAAACCGGGAGAGTGGGAAGTCCCAAGCGCCGCGAAATCGGTCACGGAGCGCTCGCGGAGCGTGCCCTGGTTCCAGTGCTACCAGCAAGGGATGAATTCCCATACGCAATTCGTCAGGTATCTGAAGCTCTTGGTTCTAACGGGTCAACTTCGATGGGTTCTGTTTGTGCATCTACTCTTGCAATGCTTAACGCGGGTGTCCCACTTCGCGCAGCGGTTGCAGGTATCGCGATGGGTCTGATCTCAGATCAGATCGATGGCAAGACCCGCTACGCGGCTTTGACAGACATCCTTGGTGCAGAAGATGCACTGGGAGATATGGACTTCAAGGTTGCCGGTACCAGTGAGTTCATCACTGCGATTCAGCTAGATACCAAGTTGGATGGAATTCCAGCATCGGTTCTAGACGGAGCGCTACTGCAGGCAAAAGAAGCTCGTTTGAAGATTCTTGATGTCATGAACCAGGCAATCAGCACCCCAGACGAAATGGCGCCAACCGCGCCACGAGTTATCGCGGTAAAGATTCCTCTGGACAAGATTGGTGAAGTTATCGGCCCTAAGGGCAAGATGATCAACCAGATCCAGGATGACACCGGAGCAGACATTTCCATTGAAGACGATGGAACTGTTTACATTGGTGCCGTTGATGGTCCTTCTGCAGAAGCTGCTAAGGCTGCTATCAACGCGATTGCAAACCCACACGTTCCAGAAATCGGAGAGCGATTCCTAGGAACTGTTGTGAAGTTGGCAACCTTCGGAGCCTTTATTTCCTTGGTTCCTGGCCGCGATGGACTACTACACATCTCAGAGCTGAAGAAGATGGCTGGCGGCAAGCGCGTCGAAAACGTCGAAGACGTTCTTGAGGTAGGCCAGCGCATTCAGGTTGAGATCTCCAAGATCGATGACCGTGGAAAGCTATCGCTTTCTCCAGTTGAGACCGAAGACAAGTAATTCCAGGGATACATGACTGAAGTATTGTTCCCACTAGGACAATCTGATCTATCGTTCACCGCTTCGGGTGGCACTTCTGTTCGCAGAAGTGTCCTCCCAAGCGGTGTTCGCGTCTTAACGGAACAAGTGCCAGGCGCTCAGAGCGTCTCGGTTTCCTTCTCGGTAGCTGTTGGATCCAGGGACGAAACTAATAATCACTTTGGAAGTACGCATTTTCTGGAGCACCTGCTGTTCAAAGGCACCAAGAAACGAACCGCCCTGGACATCGCTGTAGCTTTTGACTCAGTTGGTGGCTCATCGAATGCCTCGACCGGCAAAGAACACACTTCTTACTACGCCAGAGTTCAGGACAAAGCGCTTCCTATAGCGGTGGATGTGATCGCCGACATGCTCACATCGAGCCTGATTGATCCAACTGAATTTGAGAACGAACGTCCAGTGATTCTTGAAGAACTGGCCATGAACGATGACGATCCCCACGATGTTGTGCACGAAGAGTTTTCTACCGCTGTTTTAGGAGATCACCCACTCGGTAGACCAATTGGTGGAACCCAAGAGACAATTTCCGCGGTCACCCGAGATGCGGTCTGGGAGCATTACCAGCAAAACTATCGCCCACAAGATCTTGTGGTCGCAGCAGCCGGAAGCGTCGATCACCAAGAGCTAGTGAGGTTAGTGGAGCAAGGCCTATTAGCTGCCGGTTGGGACCTTTCTATTGCGGCTGAACCAGTAGCAAGAAGACTGCTTCACCCAGCACAGATTTCACGAGGCTTGAAAGTAAAGGTAATCAACAGACCAATCTCGCAGGTAAACATCCTGGTTGGCTCCGAAGGTTTGTCAGTAGATGACCCAAGGCGTCACGCCATGGGAATACTAAACACTGTTTTGGGTGGCGGAATGAGCTCGAGACTATTTCAAGAGATTCGCGAAAAGCGTGGCCTTGCCTATTCGGTTTACTCTTTCAACCAGGGTTACTCGGATGCTGCGACCTTTGGTCTATACGCAGGCTGCTCTGCGGCTAAAGCAATTGAAG
Source organism: Rhodoluna sp. (assembly GCA_044342295.1). GTDB lineage: Bacteria > Actinomycetota > Actinomycetes > Actinomycetales > Microbacteriaceae > Rhodoluna. The sequence goes on from JBIIQC010000017.1 coordinate 2,275, forward strand.
TTACTTCCTTGATGCTAGAAGAGCTAGAAAAGGTCGCAACCGCAGGTATTACTAAGGCAGAACTTGAACTTGCACAGGGAAATATCTCTGGAAGTCTGGCGCTAAAGTTTGAAACCAACCAGGCAAGAATGTCCCGTTTAGCTACTGCGGAAATTGTTTCTGGGGAGTTCATGGACTTAGATGAATCGCTGGCTCGTTTCGAGCAGGTGAGCCTAGAAGACGTTCAGTCCTTGGCGGCCGAGCTAGTATCACGGCCAAGATCCTTGGTTGCAGTTGGCGATGTTGATCAAGCCATGTTTGATCAATTTGTAAGTTAGCCCAAGGTAAGTTTGAAACTGTGAGCACAAGCGTTAGCCTGATAGGCGCCTCCGGTCGAATGGGTGAGCTTACGCTCGGCTTGATTGAGAACGACCCTGCGTTTAACCTGCATAGCGCCTTGGGCTCTGGAAACTCTTTGAATGAAGCAATAGGTGCTGATTTAGTAATTGACTTTACAAATCCGGAAGTTTCCGAGCGAGTGGTTGATTTCGCAATTGACAACAACTTGCGGCTCCTGGTTGGAACCAGCGGTTGGAGTAAAGAGAAAATTGATCGGGTGAGAACCAAAATGGCTGGAACATCGGCTGTTGTTGCTATTGTTCCGAACTTTTCAATTGGTTCTGTTCTAGCTACCAAGTTCGCTGCCGACGCTTCAAAGTACTTTGACGGAATTGAGATCATCGAGACCCATAACGTCACAAAAGTTGACGCCCCTTCCGGAACTGCCCTTTACACCTCTCTTGCAATTTCTGAGGCGAGAAAAGGACTTCCTGCTTCCGAGCAATCGGGAGAGGTTAAGGACCCTTTATTCAATGGAATTCCAATCAAGAGCGTTCGGCTTCCAGATAAGCACGCTGAGCAGGAAGTGACACTCACGGGCCCCGATGAGTTTCTTTATGTTCGCCATGAGGTTACCTCGCACGAGGTCTATGCCAAGGGCATCTTGCTATCGATGCGTAAGGCAATGAAACTTTCCGGACTCAGTGTCGGCATGCTCGATCTAATGGATGTGAACTAGCTTGACCTCGGCAAAACTTGGCGCAATTGTCATGACCGGCTTACTGGGTGTTTATCTCACCCTGGTGGGAGAGCGATCCTTGGCACTTGTTGCCTCAGCCGAACCAGTGGCGGTGGCTATTGGGTCATTGATGCTTTTTCTTCCAGTGGTTGCAGCGTGGGGAATATTTCTCGAGCTTAGATTTGGTTTGAGGATTGAAAAACTTGGCGAAGTTCTAAAAAACGAAAACGCCTGGCCACGTTTTGAGTTTGAACTTCGCCCCAGCGGTCGCCCAACCAAGGATTCTGCTGAGGCAATCTTTGGAAGGTATCGCGAAGCGGTTGAGGCTGACGAAACCAACTGGAGAACCTGGTTCGCTCTAGGTCTTGCTTATGACGCAGCGGGGGACAGAGCTAGAGCCCGAAAGGCGATGCGACAAGCAATCGCTCTTCGGCCGAATAGCTAACTCTTAGAAGGAATTACACCAATTCTTTTGAGTCCAAGGTACATCTGGCAACCGAGGCAGTATGCAAAGACGGCGTTTAGAAACGCTGCAGTAAATGCCGCCGCTGCTGCAACCGGCAAAGCGTAAGCAACGCCCAATAGGTGCAAAACCAAACCAGTTCCGGTAACAATTAGCCCAACGAACTGCGCGAAGTGCACAGGTGTTGCGTTCTCAAGTGCTGTCGGCGGCTTTAGCGCTGGCCTAACTAGATATTTGTAGATGTAAGAGTACGGGTGTTTTGCAGGCCCCAAGGCAGTTCCAAATATAAACATGGTTACCGAGAAAATCATGATTCCCAAAGCTAGGTTGAGAGTTTCTGCAGCAAGGCTCAGGTAAATCACTAGGACCATAAGTACTGAGGTTATTGCGGCTCCAAATCTAGGACCCCTTGGGTCGATTCCTTTTGGTGCAGATGTTTGGTTTGGTGTGCTCATTTGATCTCCAGTTTCTCTAGTTCTTGTTGGATGACGTTTAGTTTTGGAGCTCCACCAATTCGGGCTTGAACCCTTCCGTTTCGATCCAAAATCAAAGTGGTGGGAGTTTGCATGACGTTGAAGTGAGCGGCCAGATCCATTCGGTCTGTTAGGTCAACCTCTATATGAGATAGATCTGGGGTTTTCGACTCCAGGTCTTTGAAGTATTTTGCGGTCTGGACGCAGATTGAACAAACCTCGGTGGAAAACTGCAAAAGGGTTGCCTTTTTGCCAAAGCTTGTTACGGGCTTACCAGCCCTGGTTGCCTTCAGTTTGCCAAGATCTACTATTTCCCCAGAGCGAACCAGCTTGGCTCGGCCAGTTCTTGCCCGCCACCAGAATCCGGCTGAGAGAGCGACCAACACCAGAGTGGCGATGATGGTGATTCGAAAATCCAATGCTTCCTCAATCCAGTTGGTTTTTGCTCCGGTAGTTCTCAACTTGCTTTCCTGTTGGATTATGCCCGATATTGAAGAATTTTTTGGGGCTCACGAGGGGCCTTGCCAGCCCCTGGCTGGGTTCTAGATAAGCTGGTCAGATGTCCGAAGTAGTTTTTAGATCCGATGTCACGGTCGAATTAGTCCGATCCAACGCTAGTGACCAAGATGTGCTGTTTGCCGCCAGGGTTTCAACCCAGGGTGAGCAATCCTTGGAGGCGGCAACCGCCAATAAAGACGCTGAGGCCGACTCTCGGGACCGCGGACTAATCAACTATTTGATGCGTGATCGTCACGGTTCTCCTTTCGAACACAACTCCATGACTTTTTATGTTCAGGCACCAATTTTTGTTTTTAGAGAATTCATGCGTCACCGAATCGCTAGCTACAACGAGGAGTCGGGTCGCTACAAAGAGCTTTCTCCAGTGTTTTACATCCCAGGACCAGATCGTAACTTGGTTCAAACCGGTAAAACCGGACACTATGAGTTCTTGCCAGGATCAGCAGAGCAGATTGCTCTAGTGGAGCAAGAATCTAGAACTGCTTCGATTAGCGCATACGAGTCCTATAAGAGGATGCTGGAAGCAGGAGTAGCCAGAGAGGTAGCAAGAATCGTGCTGCCGCTTAATATTTACTCGAGCATGTATGTCACCATGAACTCTCGTGCGCTGATGAACTTTTTGAGCCTTCGCACCAAGCGCGAAGGTACTCACTTCCCATCCTTCCCGCAGCGTGAAATCGAAATGTGTGCGGAGAAGATGGAAGATTTCTGGGCCAAGCTCATGCCTTACACCTACGAAACCTTTAACCAAAACGGTCGAGTAGCACCGTAACTTAGCTCTGGGCTATGGTTTATCCATGGCTAAAACAAACCAAGGTATCTTCGGGCAAGTGCTCGTTGCTCTTGTGACGCCTATGACCCCCGAGGGTGAAGTCGACTGGGCTTCTGTCGAAAAGCACATGGACTATGTGATCTCCAATGGTGCCGATGGAATTGTGGTGACTGGAACTACCGGTGAAACCAGCACGCTTACCGACCCAGAGAAAATTAAGCTCGTTGAGGTTGGAAAATCAGTAGCCGCTGGAAGAGCGAAAATTATTACTGGCGGTGGCTCGAACGAAACCGCTCACGCCATGCAGCTATACAAAGCCAGCGAAAAAGCTGGCGCAGATGGCGTAATGATTGTTACTCCTTATTACAACAAGCCAACCCAGGCTGGAATCTTGACTCATTTCCGCCTGATCGCAGACTCAACTGATCTGCCAGTTATTTTGTATGACATCCCAGGTAGAACCGGCGTTGCTATCTCGCAGCAAACTTTCCACAGGGCAGCTAAGCACCCAAACATCATTGCTGTAAAAGACGCCGTGGGGGATTTGGCTCAAGCTTCGAGATTGATGAACGAGACAGATTTGATGTATTTCTCGGGTGATGATTCCAACGTTTTGCCGCACTTATCGATTGGCGCAACCGGTTTGATTGGCGTGACAGCAAACCTAGCCCCGGCTGCCTATCGAGAATTGGTTGATGCTACCAACCGTAATGATTTCAATCATGCACTCAACGTTCACAACGCACTCGAACCACTACAGCGTGCCATCATGACCCATGTTCCTGGAACAGTTGCAGCAAAGTATGTTTTGGATGGCTTGGGGCTTATATCCTCTGCCCGTGTTAGATTGCCATTAGTTGGACCAGAAGATGACGAGGCCGCTCGCATTGAAGATGGAATTGAGAAAGTTGGATCTGTTCCGGGTCTTTCATTTGAGAACTTTAGACCAGATAGAAACGCTGCCGCTGGCGGTGCATTGCCCAAGGTGGCAGGCACAACCCGCTAAAGCAAGAAAGTAGAACCTGTGGTTCAGACCCTGCCGTTACCGGCAAAGCTACAAAAAGATGTAATGCGAATCATTCCACTCGGTGGAATTGGCGAAATCGGTCGCAACATGACCGTATTTGAAATCAACGGCAAGATACTCATTGTTGATTGCGGTGTTTTGTTCCCGGAAGAAAACCAGCCAGGAGTGGACGTCATCCTGCCTGATTTTGGATATCTTCGTGACCGACTAGATGACATCATCGGATTAGTTTTGACCCACGGTCACGAAGATCACATCGGAGGAGTGCCTTACCTTCTTCGCCTGAAAGGCGATATTCCAATCATTGGTTCGGCGCTAACTTTGGCCTTTATTGAAGCCAAGGCCAAAGAGCACAAGATGAGCCTTTTCACTCACACCGTCTCAGAAGGCGATGTCGAGACCATGGGCGATTTTGAACTCGAATTCGTTGCGGTGAATCATTCGATTCCTGATGCTCTAGCAGTAGTAATCAAATCTAAGGCCGGAACTATCTTGCACACCGGAGATTTCAAGATGGATCAGATTCCACTTGATGGCAGGCTCACCGATTTGAGGGCTTTTTCTAGAATCGGTGAAGCCGGACTTGATTTGTTTTTATGTGATTCAACCAACGCTGATGTTCCCGGCTTTACTCCTTTGGAAAAAGACATTGGACCGGTTTTAGAAGACGTAATTGGTAGGGCAAAAAAGAGAGTCATTGTTGCCTCTTTCTCTTCACATGTTCACAGAGTCCAGCAGGTTATCGATGCTGCTGTTCATAATGGTCGCAAAGTTGCGTTAGTTGGAAGATCGATGGTTCGCAATATGCACATCGCAAGCGAGCTTGGATATTTGGATGTTCCTGATGGCGCGGTTATTGAATTGAAGGATGCTCTAAGTCTCGATCCAAGTCAGGTAGTTTTCATGTCCACCGGTAGCCAGGGAGAGCCGATGGCGGTACTTTCTCGCATGGTGAATCTGGAGCATGACATCGAAATCGCCGAAGGTGACACTGTTATCTTGGCAAGCTCCTTAATTCCTGGAAACGAGAACGCGGTTTATCGAATCATTGATGGGCTTACCAAGCTTGGCGCCAATGTTATTCATAAAGGAAACGCAAAGGTTCACGTGTCGGGTCACGCTGCTGCTGGAGAACTTCTTTACGTTTACAACATCTTGAAACCCAAAAACGTGATGCCCGTCCACGGCGAGTACCGCCACCTAATGGCCAACGCCAAGCTCGCTGAGCAAACCGGAGTCAAGCCAGAGAACATTATTTTGGCTGAGGATGGCTTTGTGATTGATTTAGCTAACGGGGTAGCCAAGGTAGTTGGCGAGGTCGAATGCGGATTGCTGTTTGTTGATGGCAAGACCGTTGGAACCATCACTGAGGACGATCTAAAAGATCGTCGCATTCTTGCTGAAGAGGGATTTATCTCGGTGTTTGTGGTTATTGACCCACGGACGGGTTTGATTACCGCAGGTCCAGAAATTAGAGCTCGGGCATTTGCCGAAGAGGATCACGTCTTTGATGATGTGAAGCCTCAGATAGAAAAGGCTCTGCTATTGGCTGCAAGAGAGGGGATCAAAGATACCCATCAGTTGCAACAGGTGATTCGCCGAAGCGTCGGAGGCTGGGTTTCCAAAGCTCACCGCAGACGCCCGATGATCATTCCGGTAGTTATCCACGGCTAGCCGCCTAGGTTACGCGGGTTTTGGCTAGGCCGCTAGTAGTTTAAAAGTCATGGCAACTCGAAAATCGACTCCTGCGTCTAAGCGCGCCACGGCCAAAACCCAGGTTCTTGGCTCCTCGAAGTCGGCAAAGCCTGAAGTTTCTGGAACTGCAAGGTTTTATCTGGCCTTTGCTCACGGTTTTGGAGCCACAGCAAGGGCTTTTTCTCATGAGAAGTTAGCCAAAGAAGATCGTCGCGATGGACCACCATTTTTCATGGCTGTACTTGGTGTTCTGGGCATTGTCTTTAGCTGGTTTCTAATCCAGGAGCCTTGGGCTCAGATATTGCACTCTTGGACCTTTGGGATGCTTTTTGGACCCGTGGCTTTTGTGCTGCCGGTAATCATGATTGTTTTTGCCGTCTATTTGGCTAGGCACCCTTCGACCACGCGCGATAACTCCCGCATTGGAATTGGATTGTTCTTGCTACTGATGGTGGCATCAGGTTTTTTCCACCTATTTAGCGCTCAGCCCCAACCTACCGATGGGGTAGTAGCACTTAGCCAAGCCGGTGGACTGCTTGGCTGGCTAATTGCCATACCTTTCTTGTCGACAATAACCATTTGGGGGGCAGTTCCTGTATTGGTCCTGTTTGGCCTGGGGTCGATCTTGATAATGACTAGGACCGCTCCTAACAAGATAGGTGAGCGTCTTGGGCAGCTGTATGAGTATCTATTTGGTTCGGCCCTTGAGCGAAAAAGCCAAGAAGATGACGAACTGGAAGTTCACGACGCATTTGATGGCACTAAGGCACCTTGGTGGAGAAGGTCTAAAAAAGATGACAACGCCTACGACTCTGCCCTGGTGGAAGACACCGATCTAGTTCAAGGCATGCTTGAGGAAACTGAGACTGAGCCTGGGTACGAGCTCGAGGATGAGCCGCTTGATCCAGAGGTCTTATTTGACGATCCCGAGCAGGATTCAGAACCTGTGGCACCAGTAGGCAAAACCCAACGCGCTTACAAGCTTCCAGATCAATCTCTTCTCGGTCCAGGGACTATTCCAAAACTCAAATCTGAGGTCACTGACGAGGTTGTTGCATCAATTAGCTCTGTGTTCCAGGAATTCGATATCGATGCCACCGTGACTGGCTTTTCCAGAGGGCCTACGGTTACTCGTTACGAGGTGGAGCTAGCGGCCGGAGTAAAGGTTGAGGCTGTAACAAGGCTTGCAAGCAACATTTCTTACGCCGTGGCCTCCAACGAGGTTCGAATCTTGGCTCCAATTCCTGGCAAGAGTGCGATTGGAATTGAGATACCAAATACTGATCGTGAGACTGTTTCGTTAGGCGATGTTCTGCGCTCGCAAAATGCCAAGCTGTCAGCTCATCCGCTAACTATCGGTATCGGTAAAGATGTCGAGGGTGGCTACGTGGTGGCAAACCTCGCGAAGATGCCACACCTTTTGGTAGCTGGAGCGACCGGTGCCGGTAAGTCCAGTTTCGTGAACGCCATGATTACCTCTATCTTGATGCGGGCAAAGCCTGCCGAGGTAAGGCTTGTCTTGATTGACCCGAAGCGAGTGGAGCTTGCTGCGTACCAAGGGGTTCCGCATCTAATCACTCCGATTATTACTAACCCCAAAAAAGCTGCTGAAGCTTTGCAGTGGGTAGTAAAAGAGATGGACATGAGATATGACGACCTGGCATCTTTTGGCTTCAAGCACATTGATGATTTCAATAGAGCGGTAGTTGCAGGCGAGCTTAGTGTTCCAGAAGGCTCCACTAGAAAACTGCAGCCCTACCCTTACCTCTTGGTGGTAGTTGACGAGCTAGCGGATCTTATGATCGTAGCCCCGCGCGATGTTGAAGACTCGATTGTTCGAATAACGCAGCTAGCTCGTGCCTCCGGCATTCATCTAGTTTTGGCGACCCAGCGCCCATCGGTTGATGTTGTAACCGGTTTGATTAAGGCAAACGTTCCGTCACGCCTTGCTTTCTCAGTCTCGTCGATTACGGACTCCAGAGTTATCTTGGATCAAACCGGTGCTGAGAAACTTGTTGGTCAAGGTGACGCGCTGTTTTCCCCGATGGGAACCAACAAACCAATTCGAGTGCAGGGCGCTTGGGTTGGCGAGGTCGAGTTACACCAGGTTGTTGCACACGTGAAGGCTCAGATGGAGCCTGAGTATCGAGCGGATGTGGCGGTTACCGCAACTGCACGGGTTGTTGATTCTGATATCGGTGATGACTTGGACGTATTGCTGCAGGCAACAGAGTTGATTGTGAACTCGCAATTTGGATCAACCTCCATGCTGCAGCGAAAGCTCCGGGTTGGCTTTGCAAAAGCTGGGCGCCTTATGGACCTGCTGGAATCCAGAAACATCGTTGGTCCTTCCGAAGGATCCAAAGCCAGGGACGTTTTAGTCAAGCCAGAAGAGCTCGCCACCGTATTGGCCCAGCTGCGCGGTGACAAGCCACAAACCCTCACAGTGTCTAATGACGATGACGAAGGCGATCAAGACGCTTGGCAGCTAACGGGTAGGCCTTGAACCTGCCAAACAGCATCACGATGCTTCGCATCTTGATGGCTCCGATTTTTGTTTTCTTACTGTTGGCTTTTCCTGAACCTGCCTCTTGGCAAAGATTCCTGGCTCTTTTCTTGTTTGTCTTAGCAATTTCAACAGATGGTATTGATGGAATGATTGCCCGCAGAACTGATAAGGTCACCGATCTTGGAAAGTTTCTAGATCCGGTTGCCGACAAGGTGCTCATCAGCGGTGCGCTGGTAACTCTCTCAATTTTGGGCGAAATTGACTGGTGGGTTACCGTGGTGATTCTTCTGCGCGAAGTTGCAGTGACTGCTTATCGCGCTTTGGTAGCAAAGAAAGTGGTTATTGCCGCCGGCTTGGCGGGGAAGCTGAAAACCATTTTGCAAGGGGTTGCCATTGGTGTTGTGTTGGCACCGTTCGAGGTTTGGTTTCCGCTTTGGAGCTTTTTTGAGCAGCTAGTTATTTACCTTGCGGTGGCGGCAACAGTGGTTTCTGGCATTTCATTTTTTATGGCGGTTAGAAAAAAATGACCACACCAGAAAATATTCTTGATCAGCTTCGAGGCCAGAATAAATACTTAGTCTTGGCGGAATCACTTACCGGTGGTTTACTGACCGCCCAATTTGCAGCCATCGCTGGTGCATCGGATGTCTTACTAACTGGAATCGTTGCATACGAGACGAAATTGAAGCATGAACTACTTGGTGTCTCGAATCAGCTGTTGGAAAATCAAGGACCGGTTGATCCAGAAGTTGCAGCCCAAATGGCCGAAGGGTTGCGATCCAAGATTGCTAGCAAACTTGGCATTGATTCCGATCAAATTGTTGCCATTGCCACAACCGGAGTTGCTGGACCAAGCCGGCAGGGCGAAAAGCCAGTGGGGGAGCTTTACATCGCGGTGTCTCAGGCCTCGGAAACCAAGGTCTTTGCCCACCAGCTAACTGGGGACCGGGGTCAAATCCAGAATTCTGCGGTTTTGCTGGGAGTGGGACACTTGTGGGATGAAATTACGGGATAATCTAGTTATCCATGTCAGAGCCAACGAGTAGATTTATTCGGACAAGAAAAAGGAGGGTCGCGTGGCACTAGTAAGAACTGAAATAGGAGATGTACTGCGGGACTTTAGGCTGCAGAAGGGCCAGACCCTGCGTCAGGTCGCATCCCGCGCCAGCGTTGCCCTGGGCTACCTGAGCGAACTAGAACGAGGCCAAAAAGAGGCTTCTTCCGAGATTTTGGCATCTGTTGCCGAGGCTCTAGAGGTTCCGCTGTCGGTTGTTTTGCGCGAGGTATCTGACCGAATTGCCCTTGTTGAAGGCGTATTGCCAGAAGAGTTCATGGCGACGAGCCTTGCTGGCAAGGAAGTATCTGATTTGATAGTCCCTATTGGCTTCGTCCAGGACTTCAACGAGCAGCTCGAAAAGGACCTGCTCGGCGGTCGCGTCTAGACCCTTGCGTCTTAGCCAGTTTCAAGAGCTCATGGCCGATGAGTTCGGCAAAGCCCAATCCGCTGTTCTTATCCGCGACCTAGCCCTTATGGAGCTGGGGGACCGCACTGCCGCCTCACTACTGGCCTCTGGGGAAGATCCGAAGCAGATCTGGCTGGCGATTTGCCGGGTTCAGCAGGTGCCCAAGGAGCGCTGGGCGGGTTTGGACAAAAAATCTAAAAAACAACACGCCGAGTAAAAAATACTCGAAATTTTGTTCGAATCCTGCTAGGGTCTTAGCAAGGCAGTTTGAGGGTCAAAGTTATACACAAATTGGTGTTTTGACCCAAAGGTTGTCGGTAGCAAAAAGTATTCTCAGAACCACATCAAATCGAAAGAGGACCCAAATGCCATCAGCATCAGATCGCGAGAAAGCTCTCGACACCGCTCTAGCCCAGATCGAACGTCAGTTTGGCAAGGGTTCCGTAATGAGACTCGGTTCTGACGAGCGGGCACCAGTTGAGGTCATCCCAACCGGCTCAATCGCATTGGATGCAGCCCTTGGAACCGGTGGTTTGCCGAGAGGAAGAATTGTTGAAGTTTACGGGCCAGAGTCTTCAGGTAAGACTACCGTTGCCCTACACGCTATTGCCAACGCTCAGCGCGCTGGAGGAATTGCTGCGTTCATTGACGCCGAGCACGCCTTGGACCCGGAATATGCCAAGGCGCTCGGGGTCGACACTGACGCACTGCTAGTGAGCCAGCCAGACACTGGAGAGCAGGCTCTTGAGATCGCGGACATGCTAGTTCGTTCGGGCTCAGTGGATATCATCGTTATCGACTCGGTTGCTGCTTTGGTTCCACGCGCAGAAATCGAAGGCGAGATGGGTGACACCCACGTTGGTTTGCAAGCTCGTTTGATGTCTCAGGCTCTTCGTAAGCTAACCGGAGCACTGAGCAACACCAACACCACCATGATCTTTATCAACCAGCTACGTGAAAAGATCGGTGTCTTCTTCGGAAGCCCAGAGACCACCTCCGGTGGAAAGGCTCTAAAGTTCTACGCTTCGGTTCGACTAGACATTCGTAGAATCGAAACTCTGAAGGACGGTACCGAGGCAGTCGGAAACCGCACCCGCGTAAAGGTTGTCAAGAACAAGATGGCCGCACCATTCAAGCAAGCTGAGTTCGACATTATTTATGGAACCGGAATCTCTCGCGAGGGAAGCTTGCTGGACTTCGGTGTTGAGCATGAAGTGGTCAAAAAATCCGGTGCCTGGTACACCTACGAAGGTGAGCAGCTGGGTCAGGGTAAGGAAAACTCCAGAAATTACCTCATCGAGAACGCAGAGGTAGCAAACGAAATCGAGAAGAAGATCAAGGCCAAGCTTGGCGTTGGTGTTCCTCGCGCCGTTGCTGACCTACCGGTTGAAGAAGAAGCTCCGGAGGCCCCTAAGAAGGCTGCGTCCGCAGGCTAATAATGCTCTCCTCGGTGGATAACTTAGAAGAGCGCGCTAGAGACATAGTCTTGCGTCTTCTTGAAAAAGGACCCAAGTCTTCCGCGCAACTTCTAGAGGTTCTGGCAGCTAATGAAATTCCTATTGAGATTGCCAAGCCTCTAATCGAGCGCTTCACCGAAGTGGAGCTAATCAACGACCAGCTCTACGCCCAGGATTTGGCAGACGCTAGTCGCCGAACCAAGGGTTTGGCTCGCTCAATGGTCAAGCGCAAGCTTGAAAGCAAGGGGCTCGATCGAGAACTAATCAATCAGGTTGCCTCTGAGATCACCGACGAGGACGAGCTGGCTGTTGCTACAGAGTTAGCCATCAAGCGCTATGGGCAGCTTTCACACTTGGATTCGGATGTTAGAAACCGCAGATTGGTTGGATTCTTGCAAAGGCGCGGTTTTGGCTCAAGCGTTGTTTTTGCTGCCATTAGGGAAGCGGAGTCTCACGCGGTAAAATCGTAAGCCTAATGCTTACCAAAACCCGAAGCTACGAGGTTCGAACCTACGGCTGTCAAATGAACGCTCACGACTCTGAGCGAATCTCTGGTCTGCTTGAAGATGCTGGTTACCTGCCTGGAGAAACTGGCGAATCTGATGTTGTCATCTTTAATACCTGCGCTGTTCGCGAGAATGCAGACAACAAGCTCTATGGAAACCTTGGAACCTTACTTGCCAAAAAAGAAGAGGACCCAAATTTCCAAATCGCCGTTGGTGGTTGTCTAGCTCAAAAAGATCGTGACTTAATCATCAAAAAAGCCCCTTGGGTTGACGTGGTGTTCGGAACTCACAACATGGGATCATTACCGGTTCTTTTGGAGCGCGCTAGGCACAACCGCGAAGCTCAGGTTGAAATCATTGAGGCGCTGGAGACTTTCCCTTCGGACCTTCCCACCAAGCGCGATTCAACCTACTCGGGCATGGTGTCGATTTCGGTGGGCTGTAATAACAGCTGCACGTTTTGCATTGTTCCAGCCCTTCGTGGCAAGGAAAAAGATCGTCGGCCCGGAGAAATCCTTAGCGAGATAAAGGCCATGGTCGATGATGGTGTTATCGAAATCATGCTGCTTGGCCAAAACGTCAACACCTATGGTGTTGAGTTTGGTGATCGGGGAGCTTTTGCGAAGCTACTTCGGGCTTGTGGGGAAATTGAAGGACTTGAGCGAGTCAGGTTCATTTCACCTCACCCTGCGGCTTTTACTGACGACGTAATTGAAGCGATGGCAGAAACCCACAACGTAATGCCTCACCTTCACATGCCGCTACAGTCTGGTTCGAATTCAATTTTGAAAGCCATGAAACGCAGCTATCGAACAGATAAGTACTTAGGTATTCTGGATCGCGTTCGGGCGGCTATGCCAGAAGCCTCTATCACCACTGACATCATTGTTGGTTTCCCGGGCGAAACGGAGCAAGACTTTCTAGACACCATGGAAATTGCCACCCAGTCGCGTTTTACTATGGCCTACACCTATCAGTACTCGAAGCGGCCTGGCACACCGGCAGCCACGATGCCTGATCAGATTTCTAAAGAGGTGGCTCAAGAAAGATACGAGCGCCTAATCGAGCACGTGAACGCTATTGCCTGGCAAGAAAATAAGAAACAGGTCGGTAAAACAGTTGAGGTGCTGGTTGGTAATCACGAGGGGCGAAAAGACTCTCAAAACAACAGACTCAGCGGTAGAGCAAGAGACAGCAGGCTGGTTCACTTTGAGGTTCCAACAGGAGAGGCTGAACCTAGACCTGGAGATTTAGTAACGGTGCAGGCCACAGACGCCAAGCCATACTTCCTACTGGCCGATCAGCCAACAGCTGGATACAGCTTGGTTCAAACTCGTGCTGGTGATGCCTACGATGCACTCGAGGCTGCGTCTTGCGCCGTTGATACTGTCAGCACAAAAGGTGTCAGCATAGGCCTTCCCACTTTGAAAAGAAAGTAATGCCGGCAAAACTCATCGCCATAGTTGGCTCGACCGGCACTGGCAAAAGCGAATTAGCAATTCGTATCGCTGAAGCTATGCGCCAAGAGGGCCAAGAAGCTGAGATAGTCAACGCCGATGCGATGCAGCTCTATAAAGGTATGGACATTGGAACCGCCAAGCTACCCCTTGCTGAGCGTCGCGGAATCGTGCATCACCTTGTTGATGTGCTGGATGTGACGCAGGAGTCAACCGCAGCTGAGTACCAGAGGATTGCTCGAGCCAAGATTCTTGAAATTCAAGCACGAGGGGCCATGCCAATCTTGGTTGGTGGCTCGATGCTTTACGTTGCGGCGGTGCTAAACAACTTCGAGTTTCCGGTTCGCGACAAAGACTTGCGCGCGAGGCTCGAGCAAGAGCTCTTGGAGCTAGGACCCAATGCCATGCACAAAAAACTTGTTGAGCTAGATGCAAGTGCTGCCAGTCGCATAGACCCAGAAAATGGTCGCCGTATTGTTAGGGCACTAGAAATTGTGACACTTACCGGCGAACCCTTTGCTGCAGCGTTGCCGGATGAGATCGACTCTTGGCAAGAGCTGCTTGAAATTGGGTTGCGGATGGATCGCGAAATACTTGTTGCCAGGCTTGAGGAGCGAGTGCGGGGGATGTGGAGCATGGGGATGGTTGAAGAAACCAAAGACCTGATTTCCAAAGGGTTACGTGATTCTGTAACCGCTGGTTACGCCATTGGCTATGCACAAGCCCTAGCGCAGTTAGATGGTGAGCTAAGCCAAGAGCAGGCAATTGAATCAACAACCAAGTTGACACAAAAATACGCCAGACGCCAAATGTCCTGGTTCAAGCGTGACACCCGAATCAATTGGCTGGAAGCTCTTGACCCGGAAGTTACTACTTTGGCTATTGCGCTTGTTCGCAAGCACGGCCTCTTTGCTTCTCGCCCGTAGGCTTGGAGCATGACAAGTATTGCTTTCACCAAAGGCCAGGGCACCGGAAACGATTTCGTGCTGGTTTTGGATGCCGAAGGTGAGATATCTCTTAGTTCCAAACAAATAGCCAAGATCTGCGACCGACGCTTTGGAATCGGTGCTGACGGATTCATCAGGGTCGTAAAGTCCTCAAAGCTGCCCGAAGGTAAAGAGATTCTTGAATCTGAGCCAGCGGCTTTGTGGTTCATGGATTACTACAACGCTGATGGCAGTGCCGCGGAGATGTGTGGCAACGGCATACGCGTTTTTGCTAGGTACCTACTAGACCGGGGACTAGCAAAAATCGAGGGCGGTTCAACTCTTGCAGTTGGGACCCGCGACGGTGTGAAGGATCTAACTCAAGGATCGAATGGCTTTGCAGTTGATCTTGGCAGGTGGAAACTCACGACTGAGTTCACCGTAGAAGCTAAAGGCATTGAAGTTGCACGGCCTGGTCAGGGAATTGAGATTGGTAACCCCCACGTTGTTGTTGCCCTTTCTAGCGATGCAGAGCTAAAGCAATTAAAGCTTTTTGAAGCGCCAGCGGTTGAACCAGCTCCAGTAAATGGAGCGAACGTGGAGTTTGTAGTTCCAAATGACCCCATGATAAAAGATGGCGTTGGTTACTTTTCATTCAGAGTGCACGAGCGCGGTGTTGGTGAAACTCTTTCTTGTGGGACAGGTATCGCGGCTGCTGCTCTAGCTACCAGGTATTGGGCTGGGGCATCGGCTCCCAACCAATGGCAGGTGCAGGCGCTGGGCGGAGTGGTAGCGGTACGAATGTTTGCTACCGAAGACGGGGAGCACGTATCAATAAGTGGTCCTGCCGAACTTACCTTTGATGGCGAGCTTGACTTAGCAACTTTCTAGCTCATGCGTAAAACCTTGAGGATTCGGTAGGTCTTAACTGAAGTAAGCCTAGAAACCTCAAAGCCATCAACTAGGGTCTCGGTAAGCCACTTCTGTAGCGAATCCGAGCCAAGATTCTTTTGAACTACCAAATAGGCAGAGGCGCTTTTCTCCAAGCGAGGAAGCCAGCTAAGAAGCAACTCGTGTAGCTCCTTCTTTCCGATTCGAATGGGCGGGTTAGACCAAATACCTGCGAACTTGATGTCCTTTGGAACCGAATCCGGCGAAGCGGTTTGGATGTTGGCAAGGCCTATGGTCTTTGCGTTTGCGGCTGTTAGCTCGAGAGAGCGGTTGTTAACATCTACTGCCCAGACTTTTGCCTTAGGGCTGTTCTTGGCAAGGTTTAGGGCAATAGGCCCCCAGCCACAACCAAGATCGAGTATGTTGCCATCTTTTGGCGCGAGTTCCAGATGATCAATAAGAACAGAGGTTCCAACATCGAGGCGCAGGGGGGAGAAGGTTCCTGAGGCTGTGTTTACTTTGAAAACCTCACCAGCAATTTCGAGCTCAATTTCCTTGGGCTGGTAATCGCTTTTAGGTTCCTGGGAAAAATAGTGATCCGAGGACATGAGTTCAATTTATCCCAATTCTGATTACTAGTGTTAGTTCAATGGAATCAGAATCGGAGCAATCAGTGTCGATGATTGACCGCATTCTCGGTCGTGACAAGAAAGCTGTCCCAGCTACCTTTGATACCGCAGGTTTTGATGGGGACCAGCTAGATCTTGAAGAGCGCTCAGCACTTCGAAGAGTTAGCGGTCTCTCCACTGAACTTCAAGACATCACCGATGTTGAGTATCGCCAGCTACGACTTGAAAAAGTTGTCTTGATTGGTGTCTGGGGAAGGGGCACTGTTCTAGAAGCCGAAAATTCGCTACGGGAACTTGCGGCGTTGGCTGAAACTGCCGGTGCTCAAGTTCTAGACGGACTACTTCAAAGAAGAGCATTTCCCGATCCAGCAAGTTATCTCGGTAAAGGTAAGGCCCAAGAGCTCAAGGCAATTGTTGCCGCCTGCGAAGCCGATACGGTTATTGCCGATACCGAATTGGCGCCAAGCCAGAGAAGAACTCTCGAAGACATCGTCAAGGTAAAGGTCGTCGATCGAACGGCAATCATTTTGGACATTTTTGCTCAGCATGCAAAGTCTCGTGAAGGTAAGGCGCAAGTCGAGCTAGCTCAGCTTGAATACCTTCTTCCTAGGCTTCGCGGTTGGGGTGAGTCGATGTCGAGACAAGCTGGTGGTCAAGTTGGTGGCGGTGTTGGTATCGGTTCTCGTGGTCCTGGTGAAACCAAGATTGAGCTAGATCGTCGAAGAATCAACACCCGCATGGCAAAGCTAAGAAAGCAAATCAAGGAGATGGCACCGGCCCGGGAGACCAAGCGCTCTTCAAGATCCAAGAATGAGATTCCTTCTGTTGCCATCGCTGGATACACCAATGCCGGTAAGTCTTCTTTGCTGAATCGAATCACGAGAGCGGGGGTATTAGTTGAGAACGCCCTGTTTGCAACTCTGGATCCAACCGTTCGAAAGACCCAAACAGCCGATGGTCGCCAGTACACGCTCGCGGACACGGTGGGATTTGTAAAGGACTTACCGCACCAGCTTGTCGAGGCGTTTAGATCAACTATTGAAGAAATCGCACACAGCGACCTTGTAGTGCATGTCGTGGATGCCTCTCACCCTGATCCTGCTGGTCAGATCCAGACTGTTCGAAACGTATTGGCGGAGGTCGATGCCGACAACGTGAAAGAGCTACTGGTGTTCAATAAGTGCGACCTAGTGGATTTAGATCAGCAGATAGCTCTTCGGGGAATGGAGCCCGGTGCGATTCTCGTGTCTGCAGCATCCGGTGAAGGCATTGCTGATCTTCTGGAGCAAATCGAGGGACTGTTGCCTCGCCCAGAGATATTGGTTAGGGCTCTTATTCCCTATTCAAGAGGTGATTTGGTTTCGAGAATTCATTCAGAAGCACGAATTCTTAGCGTGGATCACCAAGATGCCGGGACTCTGGTTGAAGCTCGCGTGAAGCCCCAACTAGCTAGTGAGCTAAATGCTTTTTTGTTAGATGCTTCTTAGTACTGCAACTACTTTTCCAAGAATGACCGCGCGGTCACCAAGGATTGGCTCAAAGCTTGAGTTTCTTGGTAGCAACCAGGTGTGACCATCGCGCTGCTTGAAGGTCTTTACAGTTGCCTCATCCTCTAGCAATGCGGCAACAATGTCACCGTTTTCAGCAGTTTGTTGCTGGCGAACTACAACCCAGTCTCCATCACAGATTGCTGCGTCAATCATGGATTCACCAACCACCTTCAACAAGAAGAGGTCACCTTTTCCAACAAGTTGACGTGGCAGCGGGAAGATCTCTTCGATGTTCTGTTCTGCGGTGATTGGACCACCGGCGGCAATTCTTCCAACCATTGGAACCATTGCGGCATCGCCGATTGGAGTTACGTTGTCAGGCTCTGAACCAGCATCGCCTTCGTAGCCTGGAACCTCAATCAGCACATCTATAGTTCTTGGTCGCTTGGGGTCGCGGCTGATGTATCCGGCTAGTTCTAGCTGATTCAGCTGGTGGGTAACCGAGGAGGGGGAGGATAATCCGACCTCATCGCCTATCTCGCGCATGCTCGGAACGTAGCCACGCTCGGTCTTGGATCTTTGGATGGCCTGCAGGATGCGCTCCTGCATGGCGCTAAGAGTGGTGGCGCGGCGGCTGGGCTTGCTGGCGTCCATAATGCCCCTTTCAAAGGCGCCCTATTGGGCTTTATCGAAACTGTATTCTAAAAATAGCCCAAAATCAAACACATTTTCGAATATATGGCAAATATGTTGACAAAATGTCGGTGGTTCCTTGTAATCTTGTTCTAAGTAGAACACTTGTTCGAAAACCTGAGGAAAGGAACCAAATGAGTACAGCAACTGCCCAGATTCACCCAATGAGCCCAAAGCGCAGAGCCCGCCTAGCTAGGACCCTATTTGTCCTGAGCGCCCTGGTGATCATGATCGCTGGTCTGATCTTCAATCAAAGCGCCGTGGCCGTGGACCAAGGCTCCAGTCAAACCACCGCCTTCAACTACATTTCCGTTATGCCAGGCGAGAGTCTTTGGCAGCTAGCAGAAACTCACGCCAACGGTCAAAACCAGCAGGACTGGGTGGCAGAGATTATTTTGCTGAACAACTTGCAAAGCGCCGACCTTGTTGCAGGGGACAGACTCGCGCTTCCGTAAGAGTTTTTGCTTGCGCGACAGTTTAATGCTCGCGCTACTGTTAAACGGTGAGTAGCCAGTCAAACGAGTCCATCCCCCAAGATACTGGCGTAACTAGATCACCCAAACTTTCCTCATTCGAACTGCTACCTGCAATAGATATTGCCGCTGGTCTCTCCGTGCGCCCTGGCGATGAAAGCTCTCAAGAATCATTTGGCTCACCACTAGAAATTGCCTCCGACTGGATTACCTCTGGAGCAAACTGGATCCACCTGGTTGATTTAGACGCAGCTTATGGCAAAGGTGAAAACAGAGCGCTAATTTCTGAGGTGGTTTCTCGTTGCTCTATTATCAACGTGCAAGTGTCTGGTGGAATCCGAGATCAGCAATCACTTACCACTGCGCTCGCAACTGGCGCCAACAGAATCAATCTGGCAACTTCTGCACTAATAGACATGTCTTGGGTTCAATCCGTCATCTCTAACTACGGCCAGAAAATCTCCGTTTCGCTAGATGCCTCCGGATCAAAATTGGTTGCGCGTGGAAGCGGTGAAGACGTTGGTGAGCTTGAGCAAGTTTTGGCGCTGCTGGAAGAGTTTGGCTGCGCAAGATATGTGGTGACTGATGTCATACGCGATGGCTCTTTAAACGGCCCCAATCTTGAACTGCTGGAACGAGTTCTTTCGCAAACTAGCAAGCCAGTAATTTCTAGCGGTGGCATTGCCGAGTTGGCAGACCTGGAGGCTCTTATGGCCTTAAGATCCAAGGGTTTAGCCGGGGCAATTCTAGGCAAGGCTCTCTACGTGGGACGCTTCAGCCTCGAACAGGCACTGAAAGTTGTGAATTCGTGAGTCACGAGATAAACCCCAACCGATTTTCGGATTCGGCCGGTGTTCCGTGGGAGGGAAGAGAGCTTGAAGAGAATCGATTTGCAGGCGATGATGGCTCAGCACCTAAAGAGTTTCTAAACGCAATTGCAGGGTTTCGTACCGGTGTCAAATCTCAGGCTGATGTTGTTGATTCCATTCGAAGTTCGAGGCTTCTGGTTCCACTACTTGCAAAACTGGGTGAATCAGAAATTGGGGCCAATGCCCTAAAAGTTGATAAATCCGCCGAACTTTCGATTGTCACTGTGAAGGCGCCCGATGATCAAGAGGCCCTAGTGGTTTTTTCATCTGTTGCTGCAATGCAGCACTGGAACCCAAGTGCTAGGCCGGTTCCGACAGACGCAATTAGAGTCTGCCTTGCGGCGGCTTCACAGCTCAGCACCAGAGTGGTTGTTGACCCTGGAAGTGAAACCCAGTTTGTTATTCGGAGACCCGCCATTGCGCGGATAGCTCAGTCGCTGGATTGGCAGCCCGCGGAGCTGAACCCGATGGTAAAAAACGTGGTTGCCGAATCTGTTTCTGGAGAGAAGGCTGTGTCTGAATTTGAACTTCGATCAGCTGATCCCGAGGCCCGCTTAGCCGGGGCGGAGCTAGAGGTGGCTATCAGATTGTTTTTGGGCTCAAGCCCCCAAGAAGTTCGAGAGCTACTGGAAAGAGTCAGTAAGCGCTGGTCCGAAAGTGAAGAGTTTGCCTCGGCTGTTGACTCGGTTTCGATAAAGCTTTTGCCTAGTTAACGGGTCCTGTGAACTTCTCGCCCGGCCCCTGGCCTGGAGCGTCTTTGATAACGGAAGCTTCCCTGAAGGCTAGTTGGACTTGACGCAGGGCATCTCTTAGAGGCCTGGCGTGGTGATCGCCTAGGTCGGGAGCGGCTGCGGTAATCAGGCCAGCCACCGCGGTTATCAGTTTTCTGGCCTCATCGAGGTCGCCTTTTCGGCCATCGGCAGCTAGCCCACACTGGACCGCAGCCACGCTCAGAAGATCTACGGCGTAACGGCCAATGACCTCAACAGCTGGCAGGTCAGAAATCTCGGTGATCTGCTGGTCGATTTCGTCGTAATCAGACAACTATTCTCCTTCGGGGCGTCTCATGCTAGGCTATCCCATGGCTCCGAGGTCTTTGATCTCGGTCAGAAGTGGATTAGTTTCCCACCCGCGTCTTCCGCAAAATAGGTTGCCGGGTAAAGCTTTTTTGTTTCTGCTCCTTTGGGCAAGATGCTCCTTAGTGTGGCCTAAGTCATATGTGTATAGGAGTAAATATCAGCGATCCCCGCATCAATGACCGCATCAGAGTTCCTGAGGTTCGCCTCGTTGGGGCTTTGGGAGAACAGGTTGGCGTTGTAAAGATTGAGGATGCACTGCGCATGGCGCAGCAAGCAGACTTAGACCTCGTTGAGGTCTCACCGCAATCCAGCCCTCCAGTTGCGAAGCTCATGGATTTTGGCAAGTTCAAGTACGAAGCCGCACAGAAAATTCGTGAAGCCCGCAAGAACCAGGTCAACACTGTTCTAAAGACAGTTCGTTTTGGTTTGAAGATTGACGGTCATGATTACGGCACTAAGAAAGCTCAGATTGAGAAGTTTCTGAAAGCCGGCGACAAGGTGAAGGTGATGGTGGTCTTCCGAGGAAGAGAGCAATCTCGACCAGAGATGGGCATCAAGTTGCTACAGAAGTTGGCTGAAGAAGTTACCGAGTTTGGCGCAGTTGAATCGACACCATCGATTGACGGCCGAAACATGGTGATGGTAATTGGTCCACTTA
>JBIIQC010000018.1:0-22714 GCA_044342295.1 Rhodoluna sp.
AGCGCAAGTGGTATTGTTTAGAACTGTTGCCAATTAGGCAGCAAAAAGCACCTCTAGCTCAATCGGCAGAGCAACTGACTCTTAATCAGTGGGTTCCGGGTTCAAGTCCCGGGGGGTGCACGGAAAATCCAGCTACTTCTCACGAGAGCTGGATTTTCTTTTACCCTAGATTAGAAGCGCTTGATTGTTAAGGGGAGGGCAATGGCCAAGCTAGGAACAACCCTCGTTCTTGCAACACTCCTTATAACAGGCTGTTCCGTTACTCCAGGGTCACCCAGACCAATTTCTGCTTCCCCTGAGGCAAGCTCAGAAATCAATGAGGAGGTCACCGAAGATCAGATCAATCAATTGATAACTTCCATCCCAGATGGTAAATCTCTGGACGCGCTCAAAGCCCATTACAAGGCCATAGATGAAGCTGCCAAGCAGCTCGAACCTTTCGAGATTGAATACACCACGGGACCAACCGCGGTGCAAAGCAAAGTTGACAAGGTGGTTGCCAAGTTCTCAGAGAAGCTCAAAATGTTTCAGTTTCTGGGTCTTGAGTCTCTAGATCAAGACTGGGTGCTGGCCAGTGAAAAAGATTATCAGTGGTGGGTAGATTTCCGATCCTCGCAGGACTCAAGCTTTCCGGTTGAGATGTGGAGTGAGGAAATCAACGAACTGGGGCACTGCAGACTCAGTGCGGATATTTTTTGTGGTGCGGGTAACACCGTAAACGGCAAAAACTATCAAGACAACGTTGTTGGGACCTCTTTCACCAATAGGGGCCTTGACAATGTCTCAAGGCACGAAGCCGCTCACTTCTACCAAGCAGTCTTTGGCTACGGGGGAAGGTGCTGGATGGCCGAGGGCCAAGCCACCTTCTTTGAAACCTATTTGGAATCTAGCTCCAGATCTAGAGCTGATGTTCTTGCCGAGCTTGATAACAGCCCCACGGGCATAACGTCGGTTTCGGAAGACGAAATACTTCGTCTTTTGTCAAATGATCAAATCTGTCAGGGGGATTCAAACATCGCCTACAATCTTGGGATGCTGGGATACGAGTACCTATACCTAAACTTCAGTTTCCTGGATGTTCACAACCTTCAGGTTCTAAGTAGTTCTGAGAGCTGGGATGACGCAGTATCTCAGGTGCTCTCGATTGAGTCTTCGGAACTCAATAAAGAGCTAGCTGCCTATATTTTTGCTGAAACCAGATAGTCAAACTTCTGGGTTCAGGCATTGAGTGATGTTTTAAGCCAACTCTTGGCTCTCGATAGGTAATCCTTGGCCAGATCTGACTCTGGCGCCAAACCTTCGAAGGCGTGTGGGGCGCCAGTGACTACATCCAGCTGGCATGAAACCCCTGCCGCAGTTAGTTTGCCAGCATAAGCCTTGTCTTCTTCAAAGAACAACTCAACATCGCCAACGCCTATCCAGGCTTTTGGCAAACCTCTTAGGTCTTCTCTTCTCGCGGGTGCTGCATAGGCAGAGACCTGCTCTGTTCCGAAGCTGTTTCCAAGGTAGGAGCGCCAGCCAACTAGGTTCATTTTGTTGTTCCACACATAGTGATCTACATCATCCAAAGCTCGATCAAGTGCTGTTCGATCATCTAGCATTGGGCAAAACAGCCACTGGGCAATCGGCTGTGGGCCACCCTCATCGTGGATTCGAAGAACTAATCCAGCAGCTAAGCCACCGCCAGCACTTTCCCCGCCAATTGCAATACGGTTACCATCAATTCCTCTTTGAGAGAGATTTTCTTGCATCCATTTCCAAGCGCTGTGACAATCATCAACTGGAGCAGGATATGGATTCTCTGGAGCTAGCCTGTATTCCGGTGACACAATTACGATATCTAGCTCTGCGGCAGTGCTTGCAAGTAATGCATCATCCATTGCGGGAGATCCGATCATCATTCCACCACCGTGAATATAAAGCATGGCAGCACGTGTTCTTTGACCAGCTGGAGTGTAGATTCTAAGCTTCAGACCACCATTGGTCTTTACCTGCTCAATTGTTATGCCAGCTGGAGTCTTTGGTTTAGGAAGCAGCATTGGGAGCAAAGATCTAGTTAGGGCTCTTCCAAAGCTGCTTGTTACCGGCAGCTTGGGAAAGGAAGCAGTAGCTTTTCTAAGGTTTGGGTGAATTTGGTTGATATCCATGTCGAATCTCCTGATCTAGCTATCTCGGTGATTACTGATTGACTGAGAGTAGCACTCGAACAGGCCTCTAAACCAGCACCAGTCGGGGAGGGTCAGTATTGTCTGACCCAGGTGATAGCTTGAAGTTAGAGGGGGAAAAATGAAACTTTCATTCACCGTAGCAATTGCTTTAGGCATCGTTTTATCCGGGGTGAGCCCAGCTCACGCTGAGACAGACCCATTTCCAGGGGTTGAGCACATGGGTGAAATCCCCGGCACGAGAATCTCTAGCCCTGCCTGGTCCCAGCAAGCTCAGTGGGAAGCTACTTCCACATATCAGGATTACCTTGCCCAGGGTTGCCCCGAGGGCTCCGGGCGTGCAATTGCAGTTGATGTTGCCGTAATGGTTTGGTCAAACTACTGCGTCAAGACCTGGAGATCGCAAGCGGTTATTAGAGCTTGGGAAAAGTACTACAGCGATGAAGCTGAAGGAAGAGCGCTTGCTTATGAGCAGTCCCTTGCTTGGAACAAAGCAAACCCTGGAAAGCAGAAGTGCTTTTCCTATGGACCACTGACTTCTCCTGATGGCGGCACAACCTCTGGGGGAGTGTGTGCGAATGCGGTATCAGCAGAGGATGTAGCGACCGATGTCACTTCTAGTGAAAGCGCTCCTTCAGTCACGCCCAACCCAAGTGAGACTGCAGCAACATCAACCAACACTGTTATTAGAAGTGAGAATCCAGATTCTGACTCACAATCCAATGAGCTAACAGTGACTGATGCGCTACCTGAAAGTCTGCAATTGGTTGAGGCCGATAGGTCGTTACCTGCTGTTGCCGTGAGGCTACTGGCTAGTTTGCCTAGGGGTTAGCAAAAATCTAAGTTTCAGTTGCTGCTAGAAGCAGGACTACTTTTTTCCTCTGGCTATGGCAACAATGTTATCAATGTGGATACTCATGGCTATGTCTTCACTAAATTTGGCCGTAAAGTCTTTGCGCATGTTATTGGTTGGTGTGTGAGAACCGCTTCGCCACATCATAATTCCGTGAGCCGCCCAAGCTACGCTAGTGGCCTCAAGCAGCTCTCTTGGGTGACTGAGTGTGAATTTGGTTTTGGGGTAGTTGGTCTGATCAAAATCAAGGTCGGAGTTTTTCCCACTTCTCATGTCATTAATCAACACTGCCAAAAACACAACGTGGTACTCAAAGTCTTTTTGTAATTCCGCTGAATAGCCGTCATCAATTAGGGTTTTTACGGTCTTTGATAGCACTGGGTACTGGGACAGTACTGTCATAGCTCCCATGTTTTTGGCCCACTTGAGACTTTCATCGAGATAGGCCCGAAGTCTCTTCTCGGCATTTCTTGGAGCATTGCGAGCTGCTGTCATGACTTTATGTGACCAGCCTCGGTATGCCCAAATAGTAGCCTCAACAATCAAGCCATCTCGAGAGCCAAAGTAGTAGTTGATCATCGGGTGCTTCAGGTTTAGTAGGTCGCATACCGTTCCTGAGTTGAAATCAACCGGTCCACTTTCAGTAATTTGATCTATCGAGGCAAGAACTATCAGATCTCTGGTTGAGATACTTGTTCCCATACTGTCCGCGATGGCTTGGACCTCAGGGCTGAGGTCAATTGTGTTGTTCACACTCTCGCGGGGCCGTCTAGACATTTTTAAATTGTAATACATCCCAAATCAGGACCTTCGGATATCCGAAGGTTTTTAGTTTGGAACAAATGTTGCCGCTGAGGCTATCGAAGGTCACCAACCACAATCAAACCGTCTCCCTTGGCAGGAGTAAACGTCATTGACTTAATAGGATTAAGTTTCACACCAGATGAAGCTTGGTTCTTTGAGCCCTCAAGTGTGCGGTAACCAATAACGGATTCCCCGTGAGCTCTTCCGATTGCAACCAATACCGCAAACTCAATTGGCTTGCCAACCTTCGCGTAGATCTCAATTGGGTTCACGCTGATCGATGCTCCATCTGCGTCAAACAAATCATCAAACACTGGCGCAAGAGCTGGGTTCTCAGAGACTTGAGCAATCAATAGAGCGGCAAGGTTATCGCTAACGACCATGTCATCAACTGCTGCAACCCTGGCAAGCTCAGCCTTACGGCTATCAAGGATCTCAGCTACCAACCTGGTTGGCTCAACGCCGTTACCTTTGGCTTCGAAAAGCTGGTTCATCTGCAGCATGGTGAGCATGGTCTGAGAGTCAGCTTCTGCTTCACTGATTGCCTCGCGATAGCCAAGAATTACAACTTCGTTGTATTTCTTGGCGGAGGCGGCGGCAATTAGCTCATCGATATCTCCAGAAACTGAGGCGTAGCTGACCTTGATGTTTTTTCCAAAGCTCAGACCTTTTAGTTCCAGTGGGTCCACGTGTCTTGCTTCGGCAACGATATGCACAGTAGAGCCCTTAGGCAAGAACTGGGCTAGCTCGCTAACAACCGCTCGTCCCATCGAGGACCAGCCGATAAACAAGAGGTGCTCTGGCTTCTTAGTAGAGCTCGCAGAAGAAGCAACTTTCTTGACCTTCAGATCTGATCGAAGACCTGAGTAAACAATCTTGTCATCGTCTTCGGCGATGGCAATGACCTTGGTGCCCGCTGAGATCTTGGTACCGGTTGCTGGGTTGATCTGTGAAACACCATTAGCGTCCACAAGACCAATAACCGATGCCTGGTTGAACGCCAACAAGGCATCCGCGTAGGTCTTGCCCACAAGCTCAGGAATAGCTGAGATGTAGATCTCATCGCCTGCAAAATCAAGCAAATCAAGGGTTACAGCGGCCAATCCTGGCTGCCTTGAGGCCTGGGCGGTTACCCTTGCAATTACCTCTTGAGAGCGAACTGCAATTACCTGATCGTTAGTCGCGGATGTAATTGCATCGGCGGTGTGAGCATCGTCTAGCTCGGCGATGATTCTAGTTTTTGGATTTGCGTTTACAGACTTCACGGCAAGAACTGTTGAAACGATTGTCGCATCGCCTGCTTCATCTGCATCCAAGATGATGATCGACTTCGCGCTTGAAACATTGGCGCGCTTTAGATCTTCTGGGTTGGTTGGGTCACCGGTACGGGTTATTACCTTTAGCTTGCCCAGGTTTGGAACCCTGGACCTAATCTCCGAGTCCATTAGCGCTCTGGTGGCAGAAGCGAAGATAACAACTCTTGGCTTTCTGACATTCTCGTTAGCGATAGCTAGCTCGGAAAGTATTGGGAACACTCTGTTTGACCAACCAAGGATGAGGGTGTGACCAGATTCGATTACCGCGCTTTTGCCCTCTTGTAGCTTGGCAACAGCTCGAATGATCTGAGCAGAGATAAAACCGATAACAGCACCAGAGATGGCGATTCCAATGGCCCAGTAGATGGTGTTCACAATCTGAGCACCCCAGGCCGCGGTTGAGCCAATGCCTAAGATCTTGGTGAAAGATTCCCAGAAGACAAAGAAGTAGGTAGCTGGGTCTAGCGGCTCATTCAGTGCGGTCACCGCTGCGATGGCTCCCTGCACCGCGGTCATGATAAAAGCCAGGATGATGATCGCTATGAACACATAGCCAACAAAGGCACCTGGCTTTGATAAAGAGTTGTCAAAGTTATATCTCAAGCGCTTGAAGAAGCTAACCTTGCTTGCTTTTGGAGCTTCGGGTTCGCCCTGGGCTCCCTGACCGTAGGATCTGGAATCGTTAGTTTTAGACATAGTCGATATTTTAGCGAGCGTTGTGGTGAAAGAAATTTGTGAGCAGATTCTTGCTCAGGGTCTTTTTGCCTAACTAAGTTAAGTAATTCGGTTGGAACTTGGCTACCAGATTGTTGCGGCAGCCTCTAGCTGAGCAGGGGTGCAGCTAGATGTGTACGCACCAGTCGAGTAACCCAGTTTCACAATCGTCGCGCAATCCGCCATGTACTCAACTGCTGCGGTGCCCACTAGCCCTGTGTAGATCTCATTATCCCTAATGAGGAAAGTACCGTACTTCATGTGCTGACGAGCGTGCGCTGCCTCGTGAACCAAGATTGAAAGACCAATCTCCGTTAGGTAAAGATCAATGTAATCTTCATCCAACAAAACAACTACGGTGGCGTGCTCTGTGGTTTGAGGTGGGCCCTGATAAAAAGTTTCCAGTCTTGGGAGAAAGGCTCTGCCACAAAATGTGCCTGGCGCACACACGTCACACTCCCAGGTTGTAATTGCGTTGGGTGCGATAGCAAAAATGTAATCTGCAACAGCTTTTTTGGCTGGATATTCTGCCTCAGTCTTTAGCGCGCACTGAACACCCGCAACTTCTGGAGCAGCTAGAGAGGTGGGTTCGCTCGATTTGCGAGCTAATTCATCTGCTGCCGCTTTGGCGGCTGCTTCCGCGGCTGCCTTTTCAGCAGCAATACGATCTTGTTCCTTTAACCAAAGTCCTTGCGCAGCTTGTGTAGAAGTAGATTTCTCTAAAATTAAAGAAATCTTAGAAATCACTGGAGTCCAGTCCGAAGCAACAAGTTCTTCTATGTATTGCGCATATGCAACCGCGTCTTTGGGCCACTTACCATCACTCTGGCGCAATTCCAGGAGGGTTTCAACGGCAGCTTCAAGCTCTAAGAGCTTGGTCTTCTGATCAACCCAGACCTGTTTTGAGTCTTCGATTTCTGCAACTAGGTCCTTGAGAGCCTCATCGTCAAGAGTTCTTCCGTCTGCCTCAAACGCAATTTGATCGGCGTCTCTAATTGTTTGCTCGAGCTCATCAATGAGTTTTGCGATTTCTTCAATCTGACTCTGGCCCGCTTCTAGAGCCCTCGCAGCTGCTATGGAGTTCTGTGCCTGGTTGTAGTTCTCAGTGGCATACACGGTCAGTCCTGAAAGCAGGATTGCGACCGTGGCGATTGCGGCGATTGCACGCCAGCGCTTTAGGGCAAAAAGCTTTTCCGGTTCTTTAGCTTTTCTTGGCAAATTAGACCCTTGGGGCAGCGGTCTTTTTTGAGTCCCCGGCGAAAATTGAAGTTACCGAAAGGTGAACCATCATGCCCATCAGGGCCACAATTCCAACCGAGCTAATAGCCATCAACACGGTGATTTCGTTGAGAGTTAGCACTAGTTCGTGATCCAATTCATACCCCTTTATACAGCTCGTATTTCTACAAGTTTACTTCCGGTTGATACTAAATAAAGCTAGACCCCCGACAACTAGCAGGAAAACCGGAGCAACGTAGTCAAGGCCTGAGTACCAGTCGGTCCAGCTATTGGAAATGACAAAAACTAAGCCCATAAGGCCCATTGCGATAAGGCTCCAGGCGATTGCCTTGTTTACCTTGGGGTCTATCTTCTGTAAGTCCTCGCGGGTGCGAGCTGTGATCTGGTCACAGCTTGGGCAATTCAGGTCAGTTTCGGCCAGTTTGGTGTTGCAGTTTGTACATTTCATAGCTCTAGCCTAGCCAAAGCTATCTCCTGAGCTTGAAATATGGCTTTGGCTTAGACTGACTAGAGACTTTCAAGGAGTAGCTAGTTGCCCAAAAAATTTGAACCTGAAGCAATGGTTGGTGGCAAAATCACCAACCTTAGCCTTCGGCGTTGGCTGCACTCGCTCCCCGGCGTAGACAAGGTAGGCCTTGAAGCAAGAGCCGCTGGTCTTGGAACAAGATCCATCAAGACAACATCCAAAGCCTGGGCACTAGATGCTGCCATCAAGATGATAGATCTCACAACCCTTGAGGGTATGGATACTCCAGAGCGAGTTAGATCTCTTTGCCTGAAGGCCCTAACACCAGATCCAACAGATCTTGATTGCCCAAGACCTGCAGCAATTTGTGTCTACGGGGACATGGTTCCTTATGCCAAAGAAGCATTGGGTAAATCAGGCATCTACGTGGCAGCTGTTGCAACCGCTTTTCCTTCAGGAAGAGCGTCGGTTGCTGTAAAGCTGCAAGACACCAAGGATGCGGTCAAAGCCGGGGCAGATGAAATCGACATGGTGATTGACCGCGGGGCTTTCCTGTCTGGTAACTACCTCGAGGTATACAAACAAATTCAAGCGGTCAAAAATGCTTGCCAGAGAAAAGATGGCAGCTTTGCCCATTTGAAGGTAATCCTTGAAACCGGTGAGTTACAGACCTACGACAACATCCGAAGAGCTAGTTACCTTGGAATGCTTGCGGGGGGAGATTTCATCAAGACCTCAACTGGCAAGGTAACCGTGAACGCAACCATTCCTATTACCTTGTTGATGCTTCAGGCGGTTCGTGACTGGTATGAGCTAACTGGTATCAAGATCGGCGTGAAGCCAGCTGGAGGAATTAGAACCGCCAAAGATGCCATCAAGTATCTGGTGGTAGTAAAAGAGGTAGCGGGAGAAGAGTGGCTAACACCAGATTTGTTCCGCTTTGGAGCTTCCAGCTTGCTAAATGATGTACTGATGCAAAGACAAAAACTAAAGACCGGAAACTACTCCGGTCCCGACTATGTGACCGTGGACTAAGAGGTAAGAAATGTTTGAGTATTCGCCAGCCCCAGAATCAAGGGCTCTTGTTACCTTCCAATCAAGCTATGGTCACTTCATAGGCGGTAAGTTCACCAAGCCATCAAACACCTATAAGACCATTTCTCCTGCAACCGAAGAGGTCCTTGCCGAGATCTCAACCGCAACCGCCAAAGACGTTGATCTAGCTGTCAAGGCAGCCAGAAACGCATACGAAAAGGTATGGTCCAAGCTTTCTGGTGCCGAGCGCGGCAAGTACCTATACCGAATCGCAAGAATCATCCAAGAGCGCGCTCGCGAGCTAGCAATTGCAGAGACACTCAATAACGGCAAGCCAATAAAAGAAACCAGAGATGCCGACATCCCACTTGTTGCCGCCTGGTTCTTTTACTATGCCGGCTGGGCAGACAAACTTGACTACGCAGGCTTAGGCGCAAACCCGAAAGCTCACGGTGTTGCAGCACAAGTTATTCCTTGGAACTTCCCGCTGATGATGCTGGCTTGGAAAATTGCTCCAGCACTTGCCGCCGGAAACACAGTTGTCCTAAAGCCTGCCGAAACTACCCCCTTGACTGCATTGATGTTTGCCGAGATTTGTCAGCAGGCAGGCTTGCCTGATGGTGTTGTGAACATCATCACTGGCTTTGGTCAAACAGGTGCTGACTTGATTGCCCACAAAGATGTCAACAAGGTTGCCTTCACCGGTTCTACAGGGGTAGGAAGACTAATCGCCAAGCAGGTTGCTGGAACCAACAAGAAGGTAACTCTCGAGCTTGGCGGCAAAGCCGCCAACATCGTCTTCGATGATGCACCGCTTGATCAAGCGGTGGAAGGCATTATCAACGGCATCTTCTTCAACCAAGGCCATGTTTGCTGCGCCGGAAGTAGGTTGCTGGTTCAAGAGGGCATTCAAGATGAACTTCTAAAGAAACTAAAGCGCCGCATGGAAACACTAAAGCTTGGCGATCCATTGGATAAGAACACCGACATCGGTGCTATCAACTCCAAGATGCAGCTAGATAAGATCACGAAGCTTGTAAAGCTGGGCGTGAAAGAAGGCGGCGAGGCCTGGGCACCGAACTGCGATATCCCTAAGAAGGGCTTCTGGTACGCGCCGACTGTAATCACAGGAGTGGCGCCTACCAACACCGTTGCAAGAGAAGAAATCTTTGGTCCGGTGCTATCGGTTCTTACCTTTAGAACCCCAGCCGAGGCGGTAGCCAAGGCCAACAACACTCCGTTTGGCTTATCCGCTGGTATCTGGACCGAGAAGGGATCAAGAATCCTGAAGGTTGCCGACCAGTTGAACGCTGGAGTTATCTGGGCCAATACCTTTAATCAGTTTGATCCAGCCAGCCCATTTGGTGGCTTCAAAGAATCGGGCTACGGCCGCGAGGGAGGCAGGCACGGATTGCTTGCTTACCTGAAGGGAGACAACTAATGAGATTAGACGTCAAGAAAACATACAAGCTATTCATTGGCGGCAAGTTCCCAAGAAGCGAGTCCGGTAGAACCTACGAGCTCACTTCTTCCAAGGGTGAATTCGTTGCCAACGTTTGCCTGGCATCTAGAAAAGATGCCAGAGATGCAGTTGTTGCAGCTAGAGCTGCTCAACCCGGTTGGGAATCGGCTACCGCTTATAACCGCGGCCAGATTCTCTACCGCATCGCCGAAATGCTAGAAGGCAGACGCGATCAGTTCGTAGAAGAGATCAGAACTCTAACTGGAGCCACAGAAAAGCAAGCCAACCAAGAAGTCGATGCAGCAATCGATTCTTGGGTCTGGCACGCCGGTTGGTCCGACAAGGTTGACTCTGTTGCAGGTTCGATGAACCCGGTTGCAGGACCTTATTTCAACATTTCCACCAACCAGCCAACCGGTGTTGTTGCAGCCTTTGCTCCGCAGGGTAGTTCTCTTGTGGGTCTTGTGAACACCATTGCTCCGGTGATTGTCACCGGAAACAGCATTGTTGTTGTTGCCAGCGAATCACTTCCACTCTCAGCGATTACCTTGACCGAAGTTTTGGCAACCAGTGATTTACCAGGTGGAGTAGTAAACGTACTTACTGGCAAAGAATCTGAGATGGCGCCATGGCTTGCTTCTCACCAGGATGTCAACGCACTGGATCTTGAAGGAACTTCTGATCCAGTAGATCTCGAGATCCGCGGAGCTGAGACTCTCAAGCGTGTGGTTAGACCAGGTACATTTTTTAGAACTGGTTCCAAGGGTTCGCTGCAGCAGATTCTGGCTTTCATGGAAGTTAAGACCGTCTGGCACCCCAAGGGACACTAGCTACCAGCCAGAAACACCATCGGGGTTAGGGTTATTTGGTTATGGCTGACAAATCACAAATCCTTGAGGTTCCTTCTCCTGATCTAATCGATCAGGAGTTTCTAAGAGACGTCTTTGCCTACCATCACTATGTTGAGGTTCGAGTTGCCTTCCAAACAGGGGCGCAAGAGCTATCAAGAACCCTGGAAGAACTTGGTTTTGTAATTGGTAGATCTTTTTCGAAAGGTAAAACCAGATTGCAACGCATGAAGATAACTCGCTTTGGGTTTGTGGAGCAACTAGCCAAAGACAAGATGCGTGAGCACGGGCTAAGTGCTAACTGGGAGTTTGTCTTTGACTCAGCCAAACAGCGAGCAGGCCTTTGTAATTACAGCGATCACAAGATCTCATTGTCTAAGTACATCGTCGAATATCACAGCATCGACCAGTCCGAGCAGGTTATCTTGCACGAGATTGCGCACGCTCTTGCTGGCAAGTCGGCAGGGCATGGACCGAACTGGAAAAACACCGCCAAGTCAATTGGCTACCGAGCCGAGAAGTTCACCGGCAAAGAAATTGCTGAGCAAACTGCCAAGTGGGTTGGTGAATGCCGTAATGGACACCGTCACTACAGATTCAAAAGCCCGAAGGCAAAGCTGTCTTGCCTTTACTGCGGTAGGGGATTCAATCCACGAAATGTTATTTCGTGGACTAAGCGAGCAGCCTAGTTAGCTTGAAAATAGTTAATCACTACCAAGCTGATTAGCGCACCCGCTGCAAAGTTCAACCAAATGAATTTCTTCCAACCAACATTGGCTTTTTCACAATTGGCGTCAGTGATATTCAAATACGGCGAGATGATTACTAGGTATGGAACAACAGCAAGCGATGCCACAACACCGTGCCAACCAATGCTCATAACTACCAACGCAGAGACAATGTATAGCGCAAAGGCGAAGCGGACAGTGTTTCTGGCACCGATTTGAGTGGCGACCGATTTAATGCCAGCTTCTCTATCCGCTCGAACATCCTGCACGGCGCCAAAGGCATGGCTAGCCATGCCCCAACCCATAAACGCCGCAATTACGGCCATAACCGTCGCATCTGCAATTGAAGATCCGGCTAACACCAGGCCATAGACCATTGGACCAACAAAATGCACGGCCGAGGTAAAAGAGTCCAAGAAGGGACGCTCTTTGAACCGCAACTTGGGCACCGAGTAAGCAAGCACTGAAGCCAAAGTGAACGCAAGCCAGAAATTTGCTTCCACAGATCCAACCAGCAGCAGGTAAACAACAAAAACAGCGGCGAAGCTAACCGAAGCCCAAATAGTTAGGGCGTGATACTTGGGATCCAAGAGGGCACCCTCGATGCCGCCCTTGCGGGGGTTTCGAAGGTCGCTTTCGTAATCAAAGACATCGTTGATTCCATACATCAGAAAGTTGTATGGAACCAAAAAGAACAAGCTACCAACAATAAGGGTTAGGTCAATACTCTCGGATACGAATAGGTAAGCGGCAAAGAACGGGAAAGCTGTGTTCACCCAAGAAACCGGTCTTGAGCTCCAAAACAGGGACACCAAAGCTTTCACTTTTTGACTCTACTACCGAGCCACCACCAGGTCATCGGGATTAGCACCGCGGCAACTATCGTGTATGCGAAATCCTCAATGGGTGCAAAGCCAATGAATATGCCTGAGAGTAATGCTGGGTCATAGGCCACGATGCCTGATCCAACAATGAAGTTGTCAAACACAGCTGTCATCAACAACAAAGCTACGAGTGTGTAACAAAGTGTGCTCCAATGTGCCAGCCAGCGGTAGACGAACAACACAATTAGCACCGGAACAATAAAAATCAGGTTCAGTAGCGCGTAGGTCATCTTCCACCTGACTCTCTAGCAGTAAGAGTTTTTTGGACCCAGGTGAAAACAATAAGGGTGCTGTAGCAAAGCAGGGCTAAAAAGAAGAGCTCTTCGATTGGAAACTCCGGAAACACCTGCAGGCCAGTCAACAAAGTGTTCTGGCCGCGGAAGAAAATACCTGTTGCGATACCGGCGATATCCCAAACCAAAAAGAGGATGTAGGCGGGAATCATTGAAAGCAGTGAGCGCTTGGCATCCACGGTGAAGGCGAGTTTGTGGGTGCGATCCAAAAGATAGAGCCCAAGCAAAGAAACAATGAGAATTGCGAGATAACTTCCTGCAGGAAGCATCAGCGTAGCCCTTTCCAACCGTCCTCGGAAACGGCAGTTAGCTCGCCCTCGATAGGGCCATTGGATTTATCGTCCACTAGGTACTTATACACAAGCTCTGCACCAATTAGGCACATCGGCAAACCAATTCCTGGGATGGTGTTGTGTCCCGCATAGAACAAGTTCTTGATCTTCTTAGATCTGTTCTTTGGCCTAAAGAAGGCACTTTGCTGCAAAGTGTGAGCCATGCCTAAAGCAGTTCCTGACCAAGCATTAAGCTCATTCACGAAATCTCTTGGGCCGTAGGTTCTTTTCAGAACAATGCGCTCTGCAAGATCTGGAATCTCACACCACTCACCAATTTGCTTGATAATCTCATCGGCAGCTTTTTCAAACTTCTCATCGCCTGAACCACCAATGCTTGGGTCAGCGGCGATTGGCACCAAAACAAAGAGGTTCTCATATCCTGCTGGAGCCACCGAGTCATCGGTTTTACTCGGTGCGCAAATATACAAAGACGCAGGGGATGGAACCTGACGTTTTCCATCGGCCTTATGGAAAACCTCCGCAAAGTTCTTGCTCCAGTTTTCTGTGTATAGCAAAGTGTGGTGATCAAGCTGCGGGATCTTGCCCTTGACGCCTAAGTAGAGCAACATTGCCGAAGGCCCAGGAACCTTGTTGCTCCAGAACTTCTCTGGGAAGGTTTGGTACTTTTCCTCAATTAGCTTGGTCTCAACGTGGTGCAAATCTGCTGTTCCAACAACGACGTCGGCTGCAATGGTTGCTCCGCCAACTACCACTCCGGTAGCAAGGCCTTGGTTGTTGACCTCGATTTTGCTAACAGGGGAACCGGTTTTGATGTCCACTCCGTGTTGCTTGGCAACGCGCTCGATGGCTTCGATAACCGAGTAAAGACCGCCCATTGGGTAGTAAACACCTACGTTTAGATCCACATGGGTCATCAGGTGATACATGCTTGGGGTGTCATAAGGAGAGGCTCCCAAAAACACTGCCGGGAAGTTCAAGATCTTCTTGAGTCTCTCGTCCTTTACGTACTTGCCGCTGAAGTCATACAAAGAGGTAACCAGGTGCTTGGCAAAGGTAACCGCGCGGGAAAGAACCTCTTTGTTTGTGAACATCGAGACGTTTTGAAAGTTTGTATACAAAAAGTGCTTGATTGAAAGCTCGTAGGTGTCCTTGGAAGAATCTAGGTATTCCTGCAGCTTCTTGCCTGAGCCTGGCTCGATGGACTCAAACAGTTCCTTGTTCTTGGCAAGGTCTTCAACAATCATCAGCTTGTCGTTTTTGCCTTCGTTTCTGGTCTGATAGGCAGGATCTAACCTAACTAGGTTTAGCTCCTTGGCAGAAGTGGTTCCCATAAGCTTGAAGAACTGATCGAAAGCATCTGGCATCAGATACCAAGAAGGACCCATGTCGAACTTGAAGCCATCTTTTTCCCAAACGTAGGCTCTGCCACCAACTTTTTCCCTGGCTTCAAACAAAGTTACCTTCATGCCCGCTTTGGCTAGTAGAGCAGCAGAGGCTAGCCCCGCAATTCCGCCACCAATAACTACTGCGGTTTTTTGACTCACTTAGGAACTACCCCAAGAACTGCTTTCACAACAATTAGCAGTTTGACTGGATTGGGAACAGAGATTCTTGCCTCCAGCATTTGAGCAGCCGGAGTTTTTTCAATACGGTTGGCAAGCTCCGTAAAGAGCATCTGCGCTGCAGCTACCGCAGGCCTGGAAGTTTTCGGAAGCATCTTGAGTCCAATTGACGCCTCGGCAAGATCGGTACGGATGTCATCGAGCAGTTCTATTTTTTGAGCCTCGTTGAAGCTTTGAACATTGACGTCAGGGAAGTAACTTCTGCCTAGCTTTTTGAAATCAGCCGCTAGGTCCCTAAGGAAGTTCACCTTCTGGAATGCAGCTCCTAGAGCCCTCGCGCTTTTTACGATCTGCTTGTAATCGGTACCTGAGTAGTCTGACTCTTTAATGAAGGCGTGTAGGCACATAAGCCCAACTACCTCAGCTGAACCATAAACGTATTTTTGGAAAGACTCTTGGTTGTGCTTTCTTGGCCATAGATCCATGCGCATGGAGGCAAAGAATGGCTCAATGATGGCTCTGGCAAAGCCAGTTTCATTAGCAGTCTGGGCAAAAGCGTGAACTACCAAGTTGGTAGAGAACTTGGCCCGCAGCGCTTTGTAGATTTCGTCTTCTAGCTGATCAAGAGCAAAGCCTGGTTCGACGTTGCCGCCTTCGGTTCGGGCGTCGCTGGCTGCGCCATCGACTATTTCGTCGGCAACTCGAACCAGAGCGTAGATGTTTCTAACGTGCTGGCGAATCTCCGGTGCCAATAACTTGGTTGCAACACCAAATGAAGTCGAATAGGAGGTTATTACCGCATTCGAGGATTGCCTTGCGGCATGGCTATAAAGCTCTAGTGAGCTTGGGTAAGTTGAAGAAGTCATCCCTTCTATTATTGGCCCAATTGCCCGCTTGTCTGGACAAAACTGCCCCTCGTTAGCCGCTGTATAGATAGGTACACTTAACCGCATGGCAAACATCATGAAACCCCGCAGCCACGCCGTAACTGAGGGTATTGAGAAGGCTCCAGCCCGCGGAATGCTTCGCGCCATTGGCATGGGTGATGATGACTGGGATAAGCCCCAAATTGGTATCGGCTCTAGCTGGAACGAGCTAACCCCCTGCAACCTTTCATTGGATCGCCTAGCAAAGGCCGCCAAGGTTGGCGTTGAGCGAGCTCAAGGCTTTGGAATGCAGTTTGGAACCATCTCGATGTCAGATGGAATCTCCATGGGCCACGAAGGTATGCACTTTTCCCTTGTTTCCAGAGAGGTTATCGCCGACTCCGTAGAGGTGGTTATGCAGGCTGAAGCCCTAG
The DNA here is from genome assembly GCA_044342295.1 of Rhodoluna sp. Taxonomy (GTDB): domain Bacteria; phylum Actinomycetota; class Actinomycetes; order Actinomycetales; family Microbacteriaceae; genus Rhodoluna. The sequence continues at coordinate 15,966 of JBIIQC010000018.1, forward strand.
ATGGCTCTGTATTGCTAGCCGGCTGCGATAAGTCACTGCCTGGCATGTTGATGGCAGCGGCCAGGTTAGACCTAGCCTCAGTGTTTCTATATGCCGGGTCGATAGCTCCTGGTTGGGTCAAGCTAACCGATGGCACCGAAAAGCAAGTGACCATCATTGATGCCTTCGAGGCAGTGGGTGCCTGCAAGAGCGGCAAGATGAGCCAAGAAGATCTCACCCGAATTGAAAAAGCAGTATGTCCTGGCGAGGGTGCTTGTGGCGGTATGTATACCGCTAACACCATGGCTTCTATTGCCGAAGCCATCGGCATGAGCCTTCCAGGCTCAGCCGCACCTCCTTCTGCTGACCGCAGAAGAGACACCTGGGCAGAGCGAAGCGGCGAAGCTGTTGTAAACCTGATTTCAAAGGGCATAACCGCAAGACAGATCATGACCAAGAAGGCATTTGAAAATGCCATTTCAGTTTTGATGGCCTTTGGTGGTTCCACCAACGCCATCTTGCATCTACTTGCTATTGCCAGAGAAGCAGAAGTTGATCTAACACTTGATGATTTCAACGCCATCGCAGATCGTGTGCCACACCTAGGAGATCTAAAGCCATTCGGTCAGTATGTAATGAACGATGTTGACAAAGTTGGTGGTGTTCCTGTTTTGATGAAGGCACTTTTGGATGCGGGACTACTACACGGTGACGTGTTAACTGTCACCGGTAAGACCATGGCCGAAAACCTAGAAGGCATTAACCCACCAGATCCAGATGGCAAGATCATCCGCGCGATGAATAACCCAATTCATAAAACCGGAGGAATCTCGATCCTGAAAGGATCGATGGCTCCAGAAGGAGCGGTGGTCAAGACCGCAGGCTTTGACCTCGCGGAATTCACCGGACCCGCCAAGGTTTTTGAGCGCGAGACTGCAGCTATGCAGGCTCTGACCGAGGGCAAGATTGTGGCTGGAGACGTAGTTGTAATTCGCTATGAGGGACCTAAGGGTGGACCTGGAATGCGCGAGATGCTTGCTTTGACCGGTGCAATTAAGGGTGCCGGCCTGGGTAAAGATGTTCTACTATTGACAGACGGACGATTCTCAGGCGGCACAACCGGCCTGTGTATCGGACATATTGCTCCAGAGGCGGCCGATGGTGGCCCAATTGCTCTGGTTCGCGATGGAGACTTGATTCGAGTCGACATCGCAGCTCGCTCGCTGGAACTACTCGTTGATGCGCAAGAGCTGGATGAGCGCCGCAAGAACTGGGCGCCTCTTCCGCCACGCTATACCAAAGGGGTTCTCGCGAAATACCTCAAGTTAGTGCACTCTTCCTCGGAAGGTGCCTACTGCGGATAATCGCGGTTCCAACTACTTCTATATGGGATCAGTTAGCTCAAGTAGACCAGCGACAACGAGATTAGCAATAAGGATGTGTTCAAATGCCAACTGAGGTTCTTTCAGGAGCCCAAGCTATTGTGCGCTCGCTAGAGCTACTTGGCATAGACACCATCTTTGGTCTCCCAGGTGGAGCAATCTTGCCTACCTATGACCCACTTATGGACTCCACCAAGATTCGTCACATTCTGGTTCGCCACGAACAAGGTGCCGGTCACGCCGCAGAAGGCTACGCCTCAGCTTCTGGAAAGCTTGGCGTTTGTATTGCTACCTCTGGTCCTGGAGCCACCAACTTGGTTACCGCAATTGCCGATGCATATATGGACTCCGTACCTCTTCTTGCAATCACCGGCCAGGTCGCGTCCACTCATATTGGAACCGACGCTTTCCAGGAAGCGGACATTGTTGGAATCACAATGCCCATTACCAAACACAGCTACCTAGTTACCAAAGCAGAAGATATCCCTGGCGTTATTGCAGCTGCAGTTCAGATTGCAACTACCGGTAGGCCTGGACCAGTTTTGGTTGACGTTGCCAAAGATGCACAAAACCAAAAGTTTGATTTTTCTTGGCCACCAAAGATTGACCTTCCTGGGTACAACCCAGTGACCAAGGCACGCGGCAAGCAAGTTGCCGCTGCTGCTGATTTGATTATGGCCTCTAAAAAGCCAGTTCTTTACATCGGTGGCGGATCTATCCGCGCTGGTGCGAGCCCAGAGCTTCTAAAGATTGCAGCTTTGACTGGTGCACCAGCGGTAACAACCCTGATGGCCAGGGGAGCCCTGCCTGATTCTCACCCGCAGAACCTTGGAATGCCGGGCATGCACGGCACCGTTCCTGCGGTTACCGCCCTGCAGAAATCCGACCTACTTATTACCCTTGGCGCCAGATTTGATGACCGCGTCACCGGAGACGTGAAGAGCTTTGCGAAAGACGCCAAGGTGATTCACATCGATATTGACCCAGCCGAGATCGGCAAGATCCGCTTCGCTGACGTTCCAATCGTGGGAGACCTAAAAGAAGTACTTATCGAGCTAAACGCTGAGCTAGAACAAAGAAACAAAAAGCCAGACCTAGCCGAGTGGTGGAAATTCATTGAGGGTCTAAGAACTCGTTACCCACTTGGATACATCGAACCAGAAGATGGCATGTTGTCACCGCAGTATGTAATTCAGCGAATTGGTGACATATCTGGTCCAGAAGCTGTCTTTGCTGCCGGTGTTGGTCAGCACCAGATGTGGTCCGCTCAGTTCATCAAATACGAAAGACCAAACAGCTGGCTAAATTCCGGCGGAGCCGGAACCATGGGTTACTCGGTTCCCGCAGCAATGGGTGCCAAGGTTGCACAACCTGAGCGTCTAGTTTGGGCTATTGATGGCGATGGCTGCTTCCAGATGACCAACCAGGAACTTGCCACCTGCACAATAAATAAGATTCCAATCAAGGTGGCGGTTATCAATAACTCTTCTCTTGGAATGGTAAGACAGTGGCAGTCATTGTTTTATAACAGCCGCTACTCCAACACCGATTTACACACCGGATCAGACTCACTGATGATTCCAGATTTTGTAAAGCTTGCTGACGCCTACGGATGCCTTGGCATCCGGGTTGAGAAAAAAGAAGACGTTGACGCCGCCATCAAGCTAGCTATCGAAACCAACGACCGACCGGTTGTAATTGATTTTGTTGTTGGTAAAGACGCCATGGTTTGGCCGATGGTTCCAGCAGGGTTGTCTAACGATGAGGTTCAGTTCGCTAAGGATGCAGCACCGGTATGGGACGGTGAGGAGTAAAGATGTCTAGACATGTGCTCTCGCTCCTGGTTGAAGACAAGCCAGGCCTACTTACCCGCGTAGCGGGTCTGTTTGCAAGGCGTGCCTTCAACATCGAGTCTTTGGCTGTAGGAACCAGCGAAGTAGCGGGCCTTTCCAGGATTACCGTGGTGGTCCAAGTTGAGGGCCACGCCCTAGAGCAGGTAACCAAGCAGCTAAATAAGCTGATAAACGTAATCAAGGTTGTCGAGCTTGAGCCAGATCTAGCAGTGCAGCGCGATCACATTCTGGTCAAGGTTAAAACCGATGCCACCAACCGCTCGCAAGTGTTGGAGGCAGCCGATCTGTTCCGCGCGAGAGTGATCGATGTGGTGTCTGACACCTTGATTATTGAGATCACCGGAGATTCTTCCAAGTGCCAGGCCTTTATCAAGGTGCTTGAGCCATTTGGAGTTAAAGAACTAGTTCAGTCTGGAATCTTGGCCATGGGCCGAGGATCCAAGGCAATTAGTGACAAAGTTTCTAAGTAAGACAGGGTTTCCAAGTAACACAAGAGCTTCAATTTTTTCAGCAAAACAAATAAAAGGAGAAACAAAATGGCAGAGATCTTTTACGACAAGGATGCCGACCTAGCAATCATCCAGGGACGCAAAGTTGCCGTTATTGGCTTTGGTTCTCAAGGTCACGCTCACTCACTGAACCTCAAGGACTCTGGTGTTGACGTGGTTGTTGGTTTGCAGGCAGGTTCTAAGTCCAAGGCAAAGGCAGAAGAGCAGGGACTTAAGGTTCTAACTCCTTCCGAAGCTTCCAAGTGGGCAGATGTAATTGTTGTGTTGGCACCAGACCCAAGACAGCGCGATCTATACACCGAGTCGATCGAGCCAAACCTAGAACCTGGCAACGCAATTGTTTTCGGCCATGGTTTCGCTATTCGCTTTGGATACATCAAGCCACCAGCTGGCATCGATGTATTCCTTGTTGCACCAAAGGGTCCTGGACACATCGTTCGTCGCGAGTATGTTGATGGCCGAGGGGTACCAAACCTAGTCGCCGTTGAGCAAGATGCAACTGGTAAGGCAATGGAGCTAGCGCTAAGTTACTCCAAGGCAATTGGTGGTACCCGTGCTGGAACCATCAAGACCACCTTCGCTGAAGAAGCAGAGACAGATTTGTTTGGCGAGCAAGCAGTACTTTGCGGTGGAGCATCCCAGCTGGTTCAGTACGGTTTCGAGACTTTGACTGAAGCTGGTTACCAGCCAGAAGTTGCTTACTTCGAGGTCCTTCACGAGCTGAAGCTAATTGTTGACCTGATGTATGAAGGTGGAATCGCCAAGCAAAGGTGGTCTGTTTCAGACACTGCTGAATACGGGGATTACATCTCAGGACCTAGGGTTATTGGCCCAGAGGTCAAGGTTCGCATGAAAGAAGTACTTACCGACATCCAAGACGGAACTTTTGCCAAGAGATTCGTAGCCGACCAAGACGCCGGAGGCCCAGAGTTCCTAGCCCTAAGAGCTAAAGGCGAAGCCCACCCAATCGAAGAAGTTGGAAGAAAGCTAAGAAAGCTATTTTCTTGGCTGAAAAACTCTGACGACTACGAAGAAGGCAAGGCTGCTAGATAACTAGCTAACTTCAAAGCTTCACAAGTTAAACCCCGCTACTTGCGGGGTTTAATTTTTTGTCCAGTTGGGGTGAGCCGTAAAGATCCTCTCGATGTACACGGACTGATCTTCTACGAAGTACCAGATTCTAGAGCCATCAGTGGCGCTTAGCTTAAGCTGCCATCTTTGGTGGGAAACACCTTTTGCAATTAAAAATTGAAAATCATCCCGCATTGGATGGGATAGGGAAGTTACGTTCAAAGGAGTTCTAGTTAAAAAATCCCAAGCGTCGGAAAGATCACTTCGCCGAACGGCAAGTAAATCAATCCAAGTCTTTCTAAGCTTGTTGGATTCAAAGAATATCTTGTACTCTGATTTCTTTAGTGGCCTTGGTACAGGGTCATCAGTTTTCAATTCCCGTTATGGTCTTTCAACCAATATCGGCGTTTCTTTCCAGTCCGCTTGATCAAATTGAATTCCCATAGCAACGACCTCAGCGGTACCTTTCCACGCATAAAGTTCTGTTAGGGCAACCAATGGAGTGTTTGTTGCCATGGCAACTTTTGCTGCCTTGACCAATTCGGATGCGCACTGCAATTGCCCAGATTCATCAAAGGCAAGAATCCAGGGAAACGGTTTCGAAAGTCGCTCGACGAGTGATCCTTTTGTGTCATCAAGAGCAACCAGTACTTGTGAAATAAAAGTGTGGAACTCTGGCAAGTTTTGAGACTCACGTTTACTCATAAGCACCAAGTCCTCGCCATCACGACGAGTTACTGTTACCGGAGTTTTCTCCGCAGCACTAAATACCTTCAGGGGATTACGACTTAGCTCAGAGGATTGGACCTGCTCAATTAGTTTGCTCATGGCTAGAGTATAGTTCAGAATGTATTCTGAATACAGCTTTGAACGGAATCTGTGGAAAACTCAGAAATTAGCGGGGCTTCAAGCCTTTCCAAAGGCTCTGCAACTCAGGTGCCTTTGGCGCTCTTTCTCCATAGAGGGCTTTGTATACCCTTCTTCCAGACAAATAGTGAGCCAACTGGATCATGGCGTCTTTGAGCACTTTGCCCTTTAGATACTTCTTATACAGTCTCGCTGTTGCCTTAGCCCAAGGGTCTCCGTGATAACCAGAAGTAAGCGCATGGCCTAACTCATGAAGCAAGGTTTCTTTGTCAAAATGACAAAGAAACATAGCCTTTTGCTCGTGATCCCACCAGCCCATGGCGTGAGGGGTATCTCCCTTGAGGCCAAAGTGAGAGTGAATCCTTACCCAAGAAACCTTTATCTTTTCAGCCTTGGATATCTCGTTGAGTAACAATAACGATGGCTTCCACAACTTCCAGGCTCTGGCATCAAACTTGAGCCCCGGTCTAACCTCAAAAGAGAGCTTCGTAGCCCACACCGGAATCATCCGGTAGCGGCCAGCTATCTTTAGCTCGATTAGCTGGTTGGGGTTTGAAGGCATGTGTGAATTCTAAGGTGCCACGTCTCTCAAATAACCGGCAACGAAGGACGGTCGGTAGTTCGACTGCGGCCGCGGAACTCGGCTATCGTCGTATCCGTCTCGTCACGCACCGTCACGTCATAAATCCCGTTACGGCCGGATCGAGACCTCTCGGTGGCAACTGCGATCAAATTCTGACCGGCACCCACGGATCGAAGAAAAGTGATGTCAGCGCCCGAAGTAACGGTCACCGCTTTCCCGTCGTTGCACGCCATCGCGAATGCGGTGTCTGCTAAAGAGAACACTAGCCCGCCGTGCATTACTCCAAACCCATTGAGCATGTCCCCACGCACCATCATTGTAACGACCGCATGTCCATTTCCGAACTCAACAAGTTTCATCCCTAGGGACGCCGATGCCACGTCCAGCTCGAATATTTCATTGACGTTCATGAGTCTGCTCTAGTGAAAACTGGCTTGCGCTTTTGCTGGAACGCCGCAAATCCTTCATGGTAGTTATCCGACTTACACAGCAAACCCTGCGCGAC
>JBIIQC010000006.1:0-50863 GCA_044342295.1 Rhodoluna sp.
AGACTTGATGCCAGCAGCTGTTGGAGCAGGTTCTTTCTGGAAGGAAATGACCGCTTGGGTTGCAGAGGACAAGGCAGATGCTGACGTGCTAGAGGCCATTCAGGCTTCTTGGCCAGCCAGCTAAGCTGATTCCAAACACAAGTAATTGAATTGTGTGGGCCCTGATGCAAATCAGGGCCCACACTTCAATACACATCGGGAAGACCTAAATGTTTGCTATTGACATAGTTGCCAGGAAAACTGGCTGGGAGATTATCGCTCCCAATCTGATTATGTTGATAGCTGGCCTTTTGGCATTTGCCGCAATTATCTTTTTGATGTTCATCTTGGCTGAGCGCACCTCGGTCAAGGCTCAAGAGTGGGTTAAGTACCTAGTCTTTTTGGTACCAGCTCTTGCTCTACTGATCATTGGATTGATTTATCCAGCAATAAGAACTTTGATCATGTCCTTCATGGATGCTGACAGCGAAATGTTTGTTGGGATGGACAACTACGTTTGGGCCTTCACCAGACCAGAAATTCTTCAGGTATTAGGTACTACCGCCATTTGGGTAATTGCCGCGCCCCTGGCTTCTACTTTCATTGGTCTAGTAATTGCCTACCTAACCGACCGCATGAAATCAGCCGCCACCGTAAAGTCACTTATTTTTATGCCCATGGCAATTTCGATGGTGGGAGCTTCAATTATTTGGAAGTTCGTTTACGACTTTGAGCCAAATCTAAAAAAGATCGATATCGGCCTACTGAGCGCTTTTGCTAAGGCCTTGGGCTTCACCGAACCACCTAACTGGTTGTTGGAGAACCCGCTGAACACCTTCTTGCTGATTGTGGTCATGATCTGGATCCAAACTGGTTTTGCCATGGTTGTCCTATCAGCGGCCATGAAGAACATCCCGGACGAGGTTGTAGAGGCCTCCATGCTTGATGGAGCTAGCCAGCTAAAGCGCTTTGTTCAAATCACGGTTCCAATGATCAGATCTTCAATTGTTGTGGTTTTGACAACCATCACCATTGGAACCTTGAAGGTGTTCGATATCGTGCGAACAATGACCGGCGGTAACTTCCAGACCAACGTTATTGCTAACGAAATGTATTCTCAGACCTTCAGGGCGCTGAATTATGGAACAGGTAGCGCCCTGGCAATCATCTTGTTCTTGGGAGTTGTTCCAATCATTTGGTACAACATTCGACAGCTCAAGCTCGATAGAACGGAGCGATGATGAGCAAAAAGACCAAACCTGAAGGGCTCAAGTTGACCAAGGGTCGCCAGAAAATGAAGGACGCTTTTAGCTCTCCTTGGGCATCTGCTGGAGCGATCATCATCGCTATTTTCTGGACCATTCCAACCTTTGGTTTGCTAGTTAGCTCCGTCAGGCCAGAAAAAGACATCAACGCCACCGGTTGGTGGACAATTCTTGAGAACCCAAACTTTACGTTGGAAAACTACCAGAACGTTTTGTTTCTTGGCTCCTCCGTTACCCCGCCACTTAGCCAGTATTTCTTCAATAGCTTTGCAATCACTATTCCGGCGGCAATTTTCCCGCTCACGATTGCAGTGTTCGCCGCCTACGCGCTGGCTTGGTTTGATTTCAAGGGCAAGGACTTTATATTCTTTAGCATCTTTGCTTTGCAGGTAATTCCGCTTCAGATGTCGCTGGTTCCACTACTTCAGCTGTTTGCCAAGGGCTTCATGATTGGCGAGGAAGTGATTATTCCCCCTCTTGGAATAACCGGTACTTACATTCCTATCTGGATCGCACACACCATATTTGCTTTGCCGTTAGCCATCTTCCTTATGCATAACTTCCTACGTCAAATCCCGCGCGAGCTAATCGAAGCAGCCCGAGTTGATGGCGCTGGCTGGTTCTCACTGTTTAGGCAGGTAGTTTTCCCGCTGAGCATCCCGGCTATTGCTTCTTTCGCAATTTTCCAGTTCTTGTGGGTATGGAACGACCTGCTTGTGGGTTTGACCTTCGGTGGAGGAAAGAAAGACATTGCCCCACTAACTATTCGATTGGCTGAGATGGTGGGAACCAGAGGATCGGGTTGGGAGACGCTAACAGCGGGTGCTTTTGTTTCTATGGTTGTTCCACTGATCGTGTTCTTTGCTCTCCAGCGCTACTTCGTTCGCGGATTGCTAGCAGGATCTGTAAAGGGCTAGTTTCTTTCTTCAAAAACCTTTTTGAGAAACTCAAAGCTTTGCTTTGGAATTCTGGTCAAATCGTTTTCTGAAACTCGAACTATTCCAAATCTCTTGGTCCAGCCTTCGGCCCACTCCAAGTTATCCATCAGAGACCAGGCGTAGTAACCCCTAAGGTCCACTCCTTGATCGATGGCGTCGAAGGCGGCGTGTAGGTGCTTGGCGTAGTAGTCGATGCGGTCTTGATCATCCACAACACCGTCTACTAGCTTGTCCGGAAAGGCACCGCCGTTTTCTGTAATAAACAGTGGCACACCAGGCAATTCCTTGGCTGTTCGAGTAAGGGTGGTAGTCAGGGAAGGAGAATGGATTTCCCAACCCATGTCGGTTTGTGGCTCGCGAGGAACAAAGTGAACCGGAGGGCAGCCTGGGAACAAAGCAGGAACTTGGCCAACAATGTGATCAGGGCCTGCTGCTGGCTTTGATGCAACTCTCATCGGGGAGTAGTAATTAATTCCCATCCAGTCAATCTTGTTGGCAGCAGCCTTTAGACCATCGTCTGTGACAAAGCCCCAGTCGGTGTATTTGGCTGTTGCGTCTTTGATTTCGCTATCGATTCCTCGACCAGCTAGAAGATCTAACCAAAACTTGTTTTGTAAGTTATCGATGTGCCTTGCAGCATCGGTAATCTCTTCATCGTCAGCAATAATTGTGGTGAGGTTTAGAACAATTCCTGGATTATTTGCCTTGTTTGATCTGAGAACTTCTATGGCTTTTCCGCTTGCAACCATAAGGCGGTAAGCGACCTCGAGAGAAGTCGCAGCATCTTTGATGCCAGGAGCGTGAATACCAGCAGCGTTTCCAAGGTAAGCCACAACCCAAGGTTCATTCAGTGTTGCCCAGCTGTATACCCGGTCAGCAAACTTGGAAGACACGACATCGGTGTAGTGCTGGAACTGTTCATAGATTCCCTCCCAAGCCCAACCACCTTGTGCTTGCAGCTCACTGGGTAAATCCCAGTGATAGAGGGTCAAAGATGGTTTGATGCCACGCTTGAGTAATCCATCGATTAGTCGGTCATAGAAATCGATTCCTTTTTGATCAACAGCAGATTTACCACCTGGAATAACTCTTGGCCAAGAAACCGAGAAGCGGTATGTGTCGACTCCTAATTTGGCAAGAAGATCTAAATCTTCCTCGAGTCGATTGACGTGATCGCAAGCTGGGTCTGCGGTTGCTTTGTCAACGATTGCACCCGGGACTTTAACGAAATCGTCCCAAATGGAACTTCCACGGGTATTACTAGATCCCTCTATTTGCCAAGAAGAAGTTGCCGCTCCAAATAGGAAACCGTCGGGGATACGAGCTGATAATTCACTTGCAAGAGATTTGAAATCTGTCATTGAACCAGCCTAGACCTTGGTCTTAGCTATCTGCTTTTAGTGGGTTGTGGAAAACCCCAGGAGTCCATTGAGTCTGGAGATTGACTTGAGTTCTTCGATGCTTCTAAAACGCGATCTTGCAATTTGCGGTGAGAAAATCAAGAAGCAGTTTGCTTTGGCACGGGATACGGCAACATTTAACCTATTTCGATCCAAGATGAATTCAAGCCCCCGGGGTGCATCCGCAGCACTTGATGCTGCCATCGAAACGATGACCACCATGGCTTCTCTTCCTTGGAATTTATCTACTGTTCCGACGGCTACTTCTTGCAAGCCGGCTGCATCTAGTTGCTTTCGAATTAGATCCACCTGGGCGTTATAGGGAGCAACAATCAAGACTTCCGATGTTCCTACAACACCGCTTTGCTCTTTGGCAATCTCAACTACCTTGTTAGCCTCCTCAATCGAACTAGAAGAATTTCCAACGTGGGGAACCGGAACAGTGATTAGTCCTGGCTCAAGGCCCGGCACCTGGTTCCTATCGGTATCTGGGTGCGAGTGCAATTTGTTTTTGTATGAAAGCCAGCTAACTGGAGCATTAATCTGCGTGTGCATTCGTCTTGTGATATCGACAAAGTAACCAGAGTCTTGTTCTAGGATTTGACTCTCTCCCATGTAGTGACCAAGCGCTGAGTTATCTACGCCTCCTGGGTGAACTGCCTGCACTACTTGGGTTAGCTGTTGTGGGTCTCCTAGCAAGACAAGATTCTTGGAGTTAGCAGTTACCGCAATGGCATCCACCAGCGAGAACTGCGCTGCTTCGTCAACAAAGATGTAATCAAAGCGGTGTTCAAGAACCTCCTTGGCGCAAAAGCTCCAAGAGGTACCTCCCATTACTAGTCCTTCTTGACCAGCTAGCCATTTGCCAAGCACTTGGTTCGTAGAAGGTGTTGCCCAACCCTTTGCTTGCTTATCGCCGCTTTGGCTCTTTTTTGCCATCGCAGAAGGTGACACCCCTGCCTCCAGGCACGCCCACATCAAGTTCTCAACGGCGGAGTGAGAGTTAGCGACCACGCCAACTCTCTTGCCCTGATCAACCAGTTGCTTGATAACTCTCGAGCCCAGGTAAGTCTTGCCCGACCCAGGAGGACCCTGGATAGCAAGCACCGAGTGGTCAAGATCATTGACGGCCTCAGTGATTGCAGATAAGTAGTCGTCGCCTGTTACTTCGGGAAGCTTGGTAAGTGTTCGAAGGGCTGGCTTTTTGCGCATTAGAAGATCGATGGCGGGGTGACGGATTTCTGGCTCTTGCTCTGGCGAACCCCAGGAAGCAGCTAGCTCCTGGACTACTTGCCCAACAGTTTCTGGCTTATTGCCAAGCGGTATCCACTCATCTTCGAAGATGGCGTTTGGTTCGAGTGCCATGTTTTCGTATGTGGCGTCACGCTCAAATTCAATTAGGTCGCCATTGACTGAAAGCACTCGGCCGTAATCGGTATCTTGCTGGTTGGCGCCAAGGCTGTATCTAACAAAGAGCTTCTGGTCTTTTTTTAGAAAACAGGTTTGGCCTGGCTCTAATTGGTATTGGTAAACAATCTTGATCTTGGTTTCGGGGTCTACGCCCAAAAAATCACTTGTTGATTGGCCTGTTTGGCAACCTTGAACTACCAGTGCTTTGCGGTCTCTATGGAGAGCATCATAGGTAGCGTCTTTTCGAATTCCCCAGTCACGCCAGCGAATAACATCTTCGCGGTTGTAATAGAGCATCGAGTGCGTGAGAGCTAGCCATATCTTGGCCCGGTAGTCGGCTTGTGGTGACTGGCCCCAATCAAAACTTTCTAGCTTGGCTTCAAGTGTCGAAGTTTTCTGTATCAGCCGCTCTAGATCGCGCTCTGCCTTCTTGGCTCTTTGAGATTCGGGAGAATCTTCTCTGGAGTCTTGGCGTTTAGCCTCACGGTCTTTTTTTATATCTTTTGCCCTTTGAAACTCCTGGTATCTGGTGTGTGCTCCATCAAGAGAAGATAGCCAATCGAAGAGGCCCATCGTGGAGACGCAGTCATCTTCGTTGTAATCGGTGATCTGTTGAAGAACCTCTTTAGCTTTCGGGTCTTTGAGTTCTACAAGCTGCCGGTAGTAGTCATACTCATCGATAGAGGAACCGGCATCTAGTACTTTGCTCTTTCTTGCAAATTCATAGAACGCTTCTAGCTTTTTGATGGAGTAACTAGGTTGTGAAACCATGATTGAGCCTTTGACCACTTTGAAAAGGTCAATCATGCGGCCTGAGCTAACTAGCTCAGACACTTCTTTTTCTAAGAGTCCATGGCGGGCTGCAAGCCTGGTTAGGGCAGTGACCTCGTAGCTGGCGTAGTGATAGATGTGTGCAGTCTTGTCTTGGTTTAGTTTTTCGGTAACGAAGTCAATAAATTGCTTGAGTGCTTTCTTTTCTTGTACTCTGTCGTGAGCAAAGAAGGCAACAAACTCTCCGTTTCTAAGCGATGAACCAAATAGGTACTCAAGGCCACCTTCTTCGGGGTAGTAAGGAAAACCTTCCATATCGAAAAAGATGTCGTTTTTGGATGCCGGTGGCAAAACTGCAATTTCTGGATCAGGCAAAACCAAGTGGCTAACCTTGCCGGTTTGCTTGTATTCGTGCTGCAACCTAGCTTGGGTTCTAAGTTTTTCAAAAGTGGTTGCCGTGATTTCTACTGGCCGCTCTGAGTCTTTGGCGCTCGCAAGTTTTTCCATAGTGTCAATACCTGCGAGCTTGAACTTTTCTATTTGCGAGCGGTTGATCCCAGCTATCTGCACTAGGTGATCTGAATCGAGTCTTGCCTGCTCGCATAGATTTGGATACTCACAAACCTTGCAAGAGTCTTTGGTTTCACAGTAAAGAGTTAGATCATCTAAAGACATCCCCTTGTCAAAGTTAGAAATGGCTTCGGCAAGTTCTGCCCTTGCTGCCTTCATTGCAGGAACTATCTCGGAGTCTTCGAAGTTAGCTAGCTTTCTAGAACCAAGGATCAGCCCAGTTTCTTTCTCTGACTGAAAACCAAGGGCTAAAAGTGCATCGGCGTAGAGAGCTATTTGCAACAGATAGTTGGGTTTGGCTGAGGATGCCAACTTGGCATCCCAGGCAACGTATTTGCCTTTGCTTTCGTAGCCAGCAATTGGCCTTGCACCAAGAATTCTGTTTTCAAAAAAGAGTTCATAGTCATCTCTAACTAGAAAGTCTGGTTTTCCGTTGAATTGAAGCAGTCCAACTCGGTGTTCGATATACCCCTGGAAGATGACTGGCACCTTCGCTCGCATCAGATCCACGGTTGCCGCGAAGGCATCCTTACCTTCCGGTCTTTGGAAGTTATCAGGACCCAGGCAATCAAGCAATTCTTGTTCGAGGGCTGCCTCGAAAGCCATGCCGTAGGTGATGGCCAGATTGTCTGGCTTAACGTAGTACTGCTCTAAAAGCTCATTTAGGCCGGGAACCTCAAGCTGGCTGGCGATAGCCAGCTGGCTGCAGTGATCACAGCCGGAGGAGCGCATTAGGTCTCGGGTATTGAAGGACCAGTGGTTATCGGCAAGCTTTTTCATTGCCTTCATTCTGGCAGGAGCTAGTGACAATGCAGTCGATGTGCGGGTGGCACTACCTTCTTTTGCCTGAATATGTTCGAAACGCCATAATTGGATTAAGTTCATATCGAAGCCATGGGGGATTTAGGTGCCAACATCAAGAACCCTTGTAGTGGTCGAAAACGAATCACTGCTTAGAGACCTAATCGCCAGGTCTTTGGAAGCCGTTGGATTCGATGTCACAACCGCCGCAAATGCCTCTGATGCCAAACGGGCCTGCAAGGCGGTTGACCCTGACGCCTGCATCGTGGACATCGAATTAGGCCCTGGTCCTGATGGTTTTGATTTTGCAGAGTACCTAGCTCGTGAAGCTCCCGATGTTGGAGTTGTTTTCCTAACGAACCTGCCTGATCCAAGATTTGCTCAAAAAGATCTCAAGGCTGTGAAACAATCGCAGGCATACCTTCGCAAATCACAACTGGTTGACTCTAAAGAACTAGTGGATGCGGTCAACGCGGTTCTAAAAGAAGAAGACGTCTCGAAGTTCCGTCACGATCAAGCAACAGGTAGGCCGCTGGCCGATTTATCTAAGCGTCAGCTAACTGTTTTGCAACTGATGGCAGAAGGTCTTTCCAATTCACAAATTGCCGAAGCTCGTGGCACAACGGTTCGTGCAGTTGAGGGAATGATTTCCAGAATCTTTCAGGCTCTCGAGATTGATGCCCAAGGCGCTGGCAATGCTCGCATTGCTGCTTCCAAGGCATACATGAGTGCCGTTGGTGCGGTAGCGTCGGATCAGTGACCGATAGCTACAAACCTCACCGCCCAACGGCAAAGAGGCTGTTCCAACAAGTTGGGTCCAGGTACGCACTTTCAAATCCGGTTCTAGTACTTTTTCTTGTTCCAGCTTTTGGTGTTGGATTGATTTTTGACCAGACCCGCTCTGATGCAACTTTTGAGTACCGGTTGCTGAGTGCAACCATTGGGTATATCGCAACAATTATTCCTTTGCTGATTGCAAGAATTTTCTTGCCAAACAAACCAAGACCCAGCAGACCGGCTTTAATGATGGCAATTTTCTTGCTGGCCGGTTTGATTCGTGGGGCAACTCTTCTAGAGTTCTCCATTGTGTCTGGCGAGTTTCAAGAAGGTGAGTTGATATACCGCTTGGTTGGTGGACCACTTTTTACACTTATCTCCTTGATTTTGAACGCAATCATGGTTTCCAACTTTGCTCGCCATAGAGAAGCTCTTGTCTCACTCGCGGCCGAGCGCTTGCGCCTTCAGGTCAGATCGGCTGGAGTGCTGGCTCGAGTGCAGCAGCAGCAAGAAGAGTTGGTTGCCAAAGTCGATGCCCTAATCCGTCCAGCCATGAGAAAGATTCAGGAGACTTTCACAACCGATTCATCGGCAGCAGTGATTAGCTCACTTAGGGACGCGGCCGATGAAGTGGTTCGGCCACTCAGTAGAGAAGTAGCGGATGGCCAAGATGATTTGAATTTTGAAAGCGAACCTGCTGCTGTTCGAGTCAAATCAGCTCTTCCGAAGCGAGTAATTCTTGGTGAGTTTTTAATTCCTTTTTGGGCAGCCACGATGTCGATTGGGCTTCTAGCTTCAAGCACCGTGCTTTTGGAGAGCCCTGCGAATGCAGTAGTTGTTCTTGCCTTGATTTTTATACTCGTTTTTGGCTTTGGAAGACTGATTCAAGAACGCACAAAAAAATTGGAGATTCCAACCCTGTTGGCTTGGGTTTTGATCCCGGTCACGTACGCCTTTCCCCTGAGTGCCTTCTTCCTGCTAGAACCGGTACTCAATATGCAAAGTACCGATGCGCAGATATTCACCATGATCTTTTTTGAGCTCAACCTAGGCTTACTTTTGTTCTTTGCACAATTGGTTCAGTTACAACGGAGGGAGACCACCGAGCGCCTCGAAGAGGTAAACAGGCAGCTCGAGGTAATCTCCTCAAGGCTCTCGCAGGAGCTTTGGCTAAATCGTAAACGTATGGCAGCGCTGCTTCATGGACCCGTTCAAGCGTCGCTTTATGCAGCAGCCATGGGCATGGCGCAAACCAACAACCCCTCTCCGGCATACCTTGCCAAGGTTCAGCAGGATATCGAGGCTGCTCTCGAGCAGCTAAACAATCCAAACCGTCTTGAATCAGAAACTTTGTTGTCCGTTTTGAATCAAATCAAAGACCTTTGGTCAGACAGCGTAGAAATATCAATTGCTGTTCCAAAAGAACTTGAAGAAGAAATAACCAACGAGCCGCTTACCTGCGAGGCAACTATTGAACTCACCAGAGAGTTGGTTACTAACTCCATCAAGCACGGCAAAGCTAACAAGGTTTCGGTCGAGATTTCAGCAATCGATGCCAGTAGGTTCCGGGTCGAGGTTTCAGATAACGGCCTAGCTCCCAACCCAGAAGCTACGCCAGGGTATGGAACCAAAGTCTTGAATGAGCTCAGCTTGAACTGGGATAGAACAAGATCTGGCGACACAACCCGAGCTTCCGCAGAAATGGTTCTTGCAGGAGGTAGCGTCTAGGTTCTATGCCTAGACCAGCCCCAATTCGAAGACCACTTAGCCTTCCTCATCCGAAGAGACTGGCCGAGGATCACCCTGCGCGCGAAGAAATCCTTCGCCGTCACGAATTGGCAATGGCACTAGATCAACCCGGCTATAAAGATCCAGTGAATGGCAACTTTGTGTTTACCGCTAAAGAACTTTCAAGCTTCGATCGCTGCTGCGCTATGGAGTGTAGGCACTGTCCCTTTAAGAGATAGCTGCGATAACGGCAGCTAGTTCTGCCTTTGTTGGCGGCTCGGCCCCAACTCTTTCACAAGCGATGCTCGCAGCAATGGCTGCGACCCTAGTGATCTCAACTAGTTGGTCCTTTGTCACTGCAGCCAGTTTTTGATCTGGATTTGTGCCTAGGGCACCAATAGCCAATAGGCCACTCAGCATGTGTGCGCAGAAGGTATCTCCTGAGCCCACGGTATCTTGAACCTGGACTGCACGGGAAGGAACATCGATGCGGACCTTGTCCTTGCGATAAATACTTACCCCATCTGGTCCGCGGGTCACAAAGACAATCTGGCCTGTGTTTCCAATCCAATTCCAAACGATTTCGTCAACACTAGATCCAGGTGCAAGTTGATATAACCAATTGATGTCATCGTCGGAGGCTTTAACAACATGTGAAATTGAGTTGATTCTTTCAACTCTTTCGCGCTCAACGCTTGCCTCAAACCCAAGAGCTGGGCGGACGTTTATATCGTGCGAAAGAGTAAGCGAGCCCGCTTTGTAAAACTCAGTAGCCCAGGCTTCAATAACTTTGTTACCTGGACCTAGCGCCATGGTTAGGCAGCCAAATTGCAATGCCTTAGCGCCAATCTCAGAAAGCGTCTTTGCGGTTGGCAATTCTTCTCTGGTGAAATTCCAGTCGGCTGTTCCTTCAACATAGAAAGAGTATTTGGCACCACCGGTTGCACCAATTGATGCAATTGCCAAAGAGGTAGCCTCGGGGGCATCAATTGCGTAGTCAAGACCAACGCCGTTAGATTCCAGTCGCGTTCTAATCTTTTGGCCAAATGAATCTGAAGAAATTCTTGCAAGAAGTTGCTGTGGTGTTCCAGCTCTTGCTAGAGCAATAGCCACATTGGCATTTGCTCCTCCAACTACCGCCTGGTAGCTGCCAGAGTCCGCTTTACTCTCAATTAGGTCAATAAGAGCTTCGCCAATCACCACAATCATCCCTCAAGTTTATGGGTCAGGCGTAGTCTTAAGATATGGAAATCAAACTAGCTAAACAAGCAATCATTACCCCTCTTATCGGCCTTGTTGTGGGCTGGACACTGTTTATGTTCGCCATCTACTCAGACCTCTTTGTCTTCCCTATCTACGACAGCGAGGGAATGTATCTTGGGGAAACTCAGATCATAAAGGTTTCTACATATCTATACCTTGTTGGAATCGTAGTGTTTGGACTGCTCGCACTTCGGGGCCAGCAAATGGCTTTGCACTCTAGAGAACTTGCCGGGCTTGATGCACCGCTTCCTCGAGCCGCTCATAGATTTACCAACCTGACCGTGGTGATTTCACTGGTCGGTGGCTCAATTTATGCCATTGGCAATTTTCTGAATGCCTTTAATGGCTTTGGCCAGGACAATGTGAACCTCTTGGTTCGACTCTTTGATGTTTACGTGCCAATTGTCTTGGCAACCATCCTCGTGGTCTACATCTTGCTGCGCGCCTTTGTTTACAGAAAGCAAACCGTCAAGCAAGCCAAGAAGAAGGGCATGTCTGAATCGGAGAAAGCTCTTGGACTTGGCTACGCCATTCCAATTTTGTTCACCGCGGTCGCAATCATCTTTGGATTAGTTGTTTACGACATCACCAGAACCGATTTGCAGGTTTGGGTCTGGGTAGTTATCCAGGTCATTATCGCGCTGGGTATTTTGCTTGGAACTAGATTTTCCTCAAAGGCAAAATCAGCCAAGGCAGCACCTCCAAGGGTTAGACAGACTTTGGCAGCAGGAGCTGCAAATTTGAACTTTGTGCTCTCGATTGTTTTTGGAGCAACAGTTTCAATAATGTCCTTCACCTTCGGCGCTAGCGCCATTGAGTCTCTAAGAATTTGGCCAGAATACATAGAGCCAAAACCGGGTGAAGAGTTTGTCTTTGACCCAGGTTGGGAAATAGCGCCGTTTGAGTGGAGCTGGTTCTTTGAATCGATGGTTCCAGCACTTGTGCTGCTTTTGATTGCCGCCGTTGGGATCTACTTGTTTATTACCGAGCGCAATCACATAGCAGTCGTTCCGACTCCTAAGAAAACCGCAAGCAAGCCCGCTTCGAAGTCAGCAGCTTCCAAGAAAGCGGCACCTAAGGCCAAAGCCAAAGCAAAGACTGCTGCTCCAAGAAAGCGCGCATGATACTTCGAGCAAGCGCCCTGTTGTTTGATAACGATGGCGTACTAGTTGACTCCCACGCTGCAGTGAATGTTGCCTGGGGGATTCTTGGGGAAGAGTTTGGACTCGAGGGTTTCTCGATTTCGAATCACTATGGAACCAGAGCCCAAGATCTCATCTTGGAACTCGTGGGCGAAGAAAGGTTCGAGGCGGCTAACAATCGCATCAACGAACTAGAGCAATCAACAGCTGATCAAACCCATGCTCTTCCTGGAGCAGTTGAGCTCCTGCATTCTTTGCCGGCTGGCATTTGGACTATCTGCACCTCCGCTAATTCAAATCTTGGCAGGGCCCGCATCAAGGCAGCAGGCCTTCCTCTTCCTGAGCAGTTTGTTAGTGGCGATGATGTTGCAAACGGCAAGCCGGCACCGGATCCATATCTACTTGGAGCTAAGAAGCTGGGCTTTGCCGCCAGCGACTGCATCGTCTTTGAAGATGCTGATGCTGGGGTCAAAGCTGCCCTGGCAGCAGGCGCTGCCTTTGTGGTTGGGGTATCTAAGCGGGCCTTAGAGACCGATGCCGACATTGTGGTTGAAGATTTGGCGGGAATTAGCTTTGATGGGAAGCAGTTAGTAATACCAGAAGAGAAGATTCTAAGGAGATAAAAATGGCAGAAGTAACCTTTTACGGAGCACAGTGGTGCGGCGATTGCCGCAGATCAGAGTCACTTTTGAACACCTTGGGTGTTGAATTCGACAAGAAAGACGTTGAATCAAGTGCTGAATACACCGAGGAAGCCAAGGCAATCTCAGGTAGAACCAATATTCCGGTGATTGTTTTTGCTGATGGCAAGCACCTAGTTGAGCCATCTGATGCTGAACTAAGCGCAGAACTAAAGGTTCGCGGGATTATTTCCTAGGAAATTTTTCCTAGCTTTATTGCCCCTTGCCAACTAGGCTTATGGGGTTGGGAACTTCCCAGCAGTAGTCGTTTGCAGTGCACTATAGGTGCATCAGTCTTTACCTCTTTATAGCTCTGGTCAATAGCCAGGAATGCTTAGGGTCTAGCGCAGTTCGACTAGACCGCAAAGACACACGCAGCAACAAGAATGCATGATTTGTGCTTTTACTTGCCTGCGCGCGTCCATAAAAGAGGAAGCACGTAAAACTATGCCTAATTTCGGCAAATCAGCTCCGCGTCCAAAAACCGGAGCAGCTAAAGGCGCACCACGAAGATCCGGAGCCTCAGGCTACGCAGGATCAACTGCTGCACCAAAGAAGCCACACCGCAAGGGTGCAACTGACGCTCGCGAGATGAGTGGCCGCAAACCAGACCGCGGTTCCAACTGGGAACCAAGAGGTCCTAAGTCAGACTCGGCCCGTAAGCCTCGTCACACAGCAGAGGACCGCGCAAACCGCGGACCAAGAAGCTTTGACGACCGCGCTCCAAGATCAAGTGATGACAGAACCCAAAGACGTGAGTGGTCCGATAAGCCACGTTACGGTCAGGGTCAGTCAGATCGCCCAGCCAAAAAGAACTGGTCAGACAAGCCTTCTTACTCAGGCAGAAACTCTTCTCCAAGATCATCTGACTCAAGAGACTCCAGAGATTCAAGACCAACAGAGTCCAGAGGCTACGAAGGGCGAGGACCACGTAAGCCAGCAGGATCATCCGATCGAAGCTTTGGCTCAAGATCAGGTTCTGGATACCGTTCAGATTCATCCGAACGTCCAACACGTAACGATCGCGGCTTCCGCTCCGATCGTCCAGCAAGAGATTTCAGCAGTGACTCTTTCCGCGGATCTAGAAACTCTGAACCGCGCTCAAACTCGAGAGAGTATGACCGCGACCGTAACCCATACCGTGAGGACAGAGTTTCAAGAGACAAGTCTCGCGACTCGTCTTTTGTTGGCGCTCGCGACAAGAACCCAAACCGCAAAGCTTTCTTCGAGGACAAGGTTCTAGAAAAGCTCGTTGTTGCTGATGCATCAGAAATTGTTATCCAGGGAAGCTTCGAAGAAATGGGTCTGCACCCAAAGCTTGTAACAGCTCTTCGTGGCCTTGGAGCAGAAACTCCGTTCCCGATTCAGCAGTCAACTATTCCTGCTGCCCTTGAAGGAAGAGATGTTCTAGGCCGCGGTAAGACTGGTTCTGGAAAGACCATTGCTTTCGCTGTTCCGATTATTTCGAAACTGGTAGCAGCAGGATCTCAGCCAAGAAAACCAAACAAGCCAAGAGCATTGATCTTGGCTCCAACTCGTGAGCTAGCTGATCAGATCGACAGAACTGTTTCGGCTCTGGCACGATCGGTTGGTTTCTACACAGCTTGTGTTTACGGTGGTGTTCCACAGCGTCGTCAAGAGATTTCTCTAAGCCGCGGTGTTGACATCGTTGTTGCAACCCCAGGTCGCCTAGAGGACCTAATGGCGCAAAGGATTATTGACCTAAGCGATGTTGAGACCATGGTCATCGATGAAGCCGATCACATGTGTGATCTTGGATTCATCGAAGGCGTAAAGCGCGTTCTTCGCGCAACCGGAGAAAGCCAGAAGCTACTGTTCTCGGCAACTTTGGATCGCGAAGTTGATGCACTTGTTCGCGAGTTCATGCCAAACCCTTACGTATACGAAGTACCTAACGAAACTCAGGAAAACTCAACCATCGAGCACCGCGTGCTGGTAGTTGACCCAGATGATCGCAGCCAGGTACTTCTTCGTCTTGTGCAAGGAGAAGGTAAGTCACTTATCTTTACAAGAACCAAGATGACAGCTGAGCGTCTAAGCGAATCACTAACCAACAACGGTGTTCCAGCAGCCAGACTGCACGGAGACCTAAACCAGAACCAGAGATCTCGTAACCTCGAGAGATTTGTCAAAGGTGCCGTAAGGGTTCTTGTTGCTACCGACGTCGCAGCGAGAGGTATTCATGTTGATGATGTTGCGCTTGTGATTCAGGTTGACCCACCAGAGGAATACAAGACCTATCTACACCGCTCCGGCCGCACCGGCCGTGCCGGTAAGGAAGGTGTTGTTATCACCTTGATCCCACGTTCAAAGCGTCGCAAGGTCGAAGACCTGCTGCACCGCGCAGAGCGAGATGCCAAGATCACCGATGTTCGCCCAGGCTCTGAATTGCTGGAAGAACTAGCTGGTCCAATCGCTCCTCCTCCTGCAGCTCCAGATATTCTGGACTTCGGAGACTCTCGAGGCGGAGGCTCGAACCACCGCGGAAGAGACCGTGATCGCGATTCAAGACCAAAGAAAAAAGGCAACTACCAGGGTTCTGGTAAGGGTCGTTGGGCTGACAAGCCATCAGGCGAGAAGCGCCCAAGAGCAAAAAAGTATTCGAACTAGAAATAGTTCGAGGAGTAATAGCGATCGAGACAGCGCTAAAACCCCACCCCCTAGGGGGTGGGGTTTACTTTTTGATGTGAGCAGCGGTCAGATGCTTGTTGACAGATGCCTGTCATGCTCCTGAATCTTGCCAACTTCCCTACCTAGCTGCGGTCCTGGCCATCAGGTTTTTTGAAAACCAACAAAACGCTTGATTATGTCGATGTTTTGACTGATTTCGAACACTTACAGTTGGCTTGGTATGGCCGGACTGCTTGCGGTATTTGGCCTAGTCATGGTTTTGGCCGGAAGTTGCCTAACGCCTAGGGCGAACAAGCTCCCACAGGGGCCTTGTGGCTGGTTAACATCTTTATCTAGACGTTATTAGCGGCGTCATAAGGAGCATAGAAATGTTTGAGAAATTTACCGATAAGGCAAGACGCGTTGTCGTCCTAGCCCAGGAAGAAGCCAAGCTTCTAAATCACAATTACATCGGTACCGAACACATTCTTTTGGGTCTTATTCACGAGGGAGAGGGAGTCGCCGCTAAGGCTCTAGAGTCTCTTGGAATCAATCTCGACTCCGTTCGCGATCAGGTTCAGGAAATAATTGGTCAGGGTCAGCAAGCCCCATCCGGTCACATTCCATTCACCCCTCGCGCCAAAAAAGTTCTTGAGCTTTCGCTTCGCGAGGCACTTCAGCTTGGCCACTCATACATCGGTACCGAGCACTTGCTTTTGGGTCTTATCCGCGAGGGTGAAGGCGTTGCAGCTCAAGTGCTAACAAGACTTGGTGCAGACACTAATCGTGTGCGCCAGCAAGTAATTCAGCTACTTTCTGGGTTCCAAGGAAAAGAAACAGTTCAGGTTGGTGGCGAGCAGGTTGCCCCGCAAAAGGGATCACAGATTCTTGATCAGTACGGCAAGAACCTAACTCAGTCAGCAGCTGAAGGAAAACTTGACCCAGTAATCGGACGCGAGCGTGAAATCGAACGCGTTATGCAGATTCTTTCGCGCAGATCAAAAAACAACCCGGTTCTAATTGGTGAACCAGGGGTAGGAAAAACTGCAGTTGTGGAAGGTTTGGCACAGGCCATCGTCCAGGGCAATGTTCCAGAAACTCTAAAGGGTAAGCAGCTTTACACCCTTGATCTTGGTTCCCTAATTGCAGGTAGCCGTTACCGTGGTGACTTTGAAGAAAGACTAAAAAAAGTAACCAAAGAGATTCGTACCCGTGGCGACATCATTACTTTCATTGACGAGATCCACACCCTCGTTGGAGCCGGTGCCGCTGAAGGCGCAATCGATGCTGCATCGATTTTGAAGCCGATGCTTGCTCGAGGTGAGTTGCAGACAATTGGTGCAACCACTTTGGATGAGTACCGCAAGCACTTTGAAAAAGATGCCGCACTTGCTCGCAGATTCCAATCTGTTCAGGTAAACGAACCGAGCTTGCCTCACACCATCAACATCTTGAAAGGTCTTCGTGACCGCTACGAAGCTCACCACAAGGTTTCGATTACCGATGGTGCAATCGTTGCAGCAGCTTCACTTTCAGATAGATACGTAACCGACCGGTTCCTACCGGACAAGGCAATTGACCTTTTGGATGAAGCTGGAGCCAGACTAAGGCTGTCAATTCTTTCGTCTCCTCCAGAGCTTCGTGAAATTGAAGAGCGCATTGTTGGCGTCAGGGTTGAGAAAGAAAAGGCAATTGAGAATCAAGACTTTGAACTGGCTGCCTCTAAGCGCGATGAAGAGAAGAAACTCATCGGAGAAAGAGCTCAGCTAGAAAAGCAGTTCCGTAAAGGAAACGTTGCAGCTGCTGGAGTAGTTGACGAGGGACTCATCGCCGAAGTATTGGCTCAGGCAACCGGTATTCCAGTATTCAAGCTCACCGAAGAAGAAAGCGCGAAGCTGATCTTTATGGAAGACGAGCTGCACAAGCGCGTCATCGGTCAGCAAGAAGCAATTGCGGCTCTTTCCAAAACTATTCGTCGCCAGCGCGCTGGATTGAAAGATCCAAAGCGCCCATCTGGTTCGTTTATCTTTGCTGGGCCAACCGGTGTTGGTAAAACAGAACTTGCCAAAGCTTTGGCGGAGTTCCTGTTTGACGACGAGAATGCACTTATCTCTTTGGACATGTCAGAGTATGGAGAGAAGCACACCGTATCTCGTTTGTTCGGTGCCCCTCCAGGATTCGTTGGATTCGAAGAGGGTGGTCAGCTAACCGAAAAGGTAAGACGCAAGCCATTCTCTGTTGTCCTATTCGATGAGATCGAAAAGGCCCACCCGGACATCTTCAACTCCCTACTTCAGATCCTTGAAGAAGGTCGTCTAACCGATGGTCAGGGTCGAGTAATTGACTTCAAGAACACCGTGATCATCATGACCACCAACTTGGGTGCCAGAGACATTTCTCGCGGAGCTATGGGCTTTAGCTTGGAAGGCTCCAGCGAGAACGACTACCAGTTGATGAAGGCCAAGGTAAACGAAGAACTAAAGCGCAGCTTTAGGCCGGAGTTCCTAAACCGTGTTGATGAAACCATCGTGTTCCCTCAGCTCTCACAGGTCGAACTGCTGCAGATTGTTGAGTTGTTCATCAAGCGCTTAGCTACTCGCCTAGAAGAAAGAGACCTAACTCTTGAGCTAACCACCAAGGCTAAAGAGCGTCTAATGGAAATCGGTTACGAGCCGGCCCTTGGTGCAAGACCACTTCGTCGAGCAGTCCAGAGAGAAATCGAAGACCGCATCAGCGAACAGATCTTGCAGGGTGAGTTGAAAAACTCCAGCCACATTGTTGTCGACTTCGCCAACGGTGAGTTTACTTTTGCTAGCAAGCTGAGAGAGCCTGTAGCTCAAGCGGTTTAGTCTCCGGTAACGGATGGCCTAGAACAAGAAAAAAGGGGGCTAGCTATGGACACCTGGATTGATATCCTCACCGACCCAAACCATCTGTTCGCTGACTTTTTGATGAATGTAGGTTTTGAGATTGTCTTTGCTTGGATTACCTACCTGGTTCTGTTGAGGGTTTTCATTAGAAAAGGCAAAGGAAAGCACAGGCCCAAGTAACCAAACCCAAGATGATTGGCAAATTTGCTTCGCAACACAGCCACGCCTAGTCAAAGCTTGAAACCTGCCCCAGTAAATTAGAGGAATGTCTCAAACTCCAAGAACGTTATCTCCTGCTGTTTACCGCAGACGCCGCATAGCCTCCGCGCTAGTACTAGCTCTCTTGGTAGGGCTAATTTGGGCAGGAGTGAATGCAGCCGGCTCCTGGTTTGCGGCATCGCCAGCACCAGAGGAAGTCGCTCTTCCAGAGGGAGTTAACGAGAGCAGCGTGGTTGTTGAATCAGGTCAACCTTGCCCTCCGGGAACTGTATCTGTTATGGCACAAGTTGGGGATAGCGCCGGAGTGCTGATGAACAGATTCAGTGCTGATCAAACTCCCCACATTTGGTTCACATTGACCAACACAAATTCTGTTGACTGCACCTTCAACACTGGAGCAAAACTTCAGTACTTCACCATCAAATCTGGCGACCAGCAAATTTGGACCTCGAGACAGTGTTCAAGAGAAGGTCTAACAGACACCGAAATGCTGCTAACCGCTGGTCAAACAATTGCTAGCCCAGTTCAGGCGTGGGAGAAAGTTGTCTCTACCCCAGGAGGTTGCGGACCAGAGCAAGAACCTGTCGTCACCGGGGGTGCTAGCTACCACCTAGAAGCCGAAGTAAATGGCGAGCTTTCTAGTAACGACCAGCAGTTCGTTTTAGATTAATTCTTCAAACCAGCAGCAAGTGCTTTGGTTAGCTGCGTGAAACTCGCGTCTATAACTTTTGTAAAGCCCAAGCGTTTGGCCTCATTTTGCCTAATGACTGCTTGATTCACTTTTCGAATTTCCCCGGCAAGACTGATCTCACCAAACGCCACCACGTCGTGCGAAATAGGCTGGTCTTTGATTGCTGAGGCAATCGCAAGAGCTATGGCAAGATCGGCTGCCGGTTCGGAAATCTTTACGCCCCCAACGGTTGAGACATAGACATCTAATTCAGAAAGCCTTAGCCCAGCTCTTCTTTCTAGAACCGCAAGGAGCATCGCAACTCTTGATGCATCCACACCGTTGGTCACGCGCCTTGGCTGGGCGGTTGAGCTTTTCACAACCAGAGCCTGGACCTCAGAGATAAGTGCTCGCTTACCTTCCAAAGTTACGGTCACGCAGGTTCCAGAAACTTGAGTTTCGTTTCTGGAAAGAAATAGTCCACTAGGGTCTGTCACCTCGACAATTCCGTCTCCGGTCATTTCAAAGCAACCAACCTCGTCGGTTGGACCAAAGCGATTCTTGAAAGACCTTATAAACCTGAGGCTGGTTTGCCTATCTCCCTCAAAGTGACAAACCACATCAACTAGGTGCTCTAGTGCCCGAGGTCCTGCAACCGATCCGTCTTTAGTAACGTGACCCACAAGAATAATCGGAAGGTTAGATTCTTTAGCTACTCGAATTAGGTTGGCAGCAACTTCTCTTACCTGCGAGGGCATACCTGCCGCACC
Organism: Rhodoluna sp.; assembly: GCA_044342295.1. GTDB lineage: Bacteria > Actinomycetota > Actinomycetes > Actinomycetales > Microbacteriaceae > Rhodoluna. The sequence goes on from JBIIQC010000006.1 coordinate 19,885, forward strand.
ATCTATTTCCCCAGCCAGAATCGTTTGCACTGAATCAACAATTAGAAGATCTGGCTTCAAGTGCTCAACTTGACCAAGTAGAGTCGACAAATCATTTTCTGAGGCGAGATAGAGATTCTCGGATAAGGCACCGGTTCTATCAGCGCGAAGCTTTATTTGGCCAGTTGACTCTTCGCCGCTTACATAAAGAACTTTGAGACCTGACTTGGCGCTGTTAGCGGCAACTTCTAGTAGCAAAGTGGATTTACCAACACCAGGCTCACCAGAGAGCAAAACAACGGCTCCTGGAACAATGCCGCCACCTAGAACGCGGTCAAATTCACCAACCCCAGTTGGTCTGGAGTGGACCTTGTCTGTTGAGATTTCAGTGATTGGCTTGGCTGCAAAGTCGTCACCGATTAGAGCCGGTTTTATGGAACGCACTATGCCCGTGCCTCGACCGGAGCCAACAGCGGTTAGCTGAACGGTGTCCCAAGCTTGGCACTCACCGCAGCGCCCAACCCACTTAGCCGTGGACCAGCCACACTCCACACAAGAAAACTCTGCCTTGGTCTTTGCCATGATCCTCCAATAGCTTCCAAACTTACCCTGACCCACCGATAACCATGTGGGCCTAGTCTTAAAGCATGAAAAACACTCAGATAGCAATTCTTGGAACTGGATCCATGGGCAAAGCCATTCTCAGTGGGCTACTTGCTGCTGGAACAAGCCCCTCCAATATTCGAGTGACCACCAAGTCTCAAGCTAGTGCGGACGCCATCACCTCTAGCCACGGAATCCAAGCCGCAGCCTTGGAATCAGATTCAACTGCTAATTCCTCAACCGCTAAAGATGCCGAACTAGTTATCTTGGCTGTCAAACCAGTCATGATTCTTGAAACCCTCAAAGAAGTTTCAGCAGTTCTAAAGCCAAACTGCTTAGTAGTTTCTGTTGCTGCAGGTATCACTACCGCTGCTATGGAACAGCAGCTATCAGGCAACGCAGCGGTTGTCAGGGCCATGCCAAACACGCCATCGGTTGTGGGGTTAGGTGTGACTGGAATTAGCAAGGGATCTAAAGTCTCAGATGAGCAACTAGATCTTGCCGTGAAGCTGTTTTCTAGCGTGGGGAAAGTACTTGTAGTCGACGAGAGCAAAATCGATGCCCTCAGCACAATCTCTGGCTCTGGCCCAGCCTATGTTTTCTACTTTGCCGAGAAGCTAATTGCCGCAGCCAAGTCACTTGGATTTAGCGACAGCGAGGCGAGCATGATGGTCAAAGATACTTTCCTTGGTTCTGCCACCTTACTTGCAACATCGTCTAGCTCACCGGAAGAACTTAGGCAGCAAGTGAGCTCTCCAAATGGAACCACGATGCAGGCAACAGGAAGATTTGATTCAGCTGATCTGGAAAAAGTCTTCATTGAAGCAACTGAAGCAGCGTTAGCTAGAGCTAAAGAGTTAGGTAAAGTTAAACCATGAGCGATATTTTCAAAGCACTAGCAAACCCAAAAGCCCGTTTGGTTCTAGAGACCTTGTCTAAGACGCCGTCTTCGACTGTTGCGAAGCTTGTCGATTCCAGCAAGGTTTCTTCGGATCAAGTAACTACCCAGCTGACAACCTTGGTTGAGTCTGGACTTGTTCGCTCAACCGGTTCTGGAACAAGCAAGAAGTATTCGATAAACGCCAAAGGTTTCACCCCTTACTTGACCTGGTTTGCCAAGGTTGCTGAATCTCAAGCTGTAGCAAGACTTGAGCAGCAAGTAACTGAACTTGGTGGAAAGGTTGGAAGCGCAGTTTCTACCGGAACTAACTGGGTCTCGGGTCAAGTATCCGCAAACGTTGAGATCAATCCTAAAAAGTGGGGTAAGCAATTAGGCAAGATGCTTGCGGATGTCAAAGTTGAAGCTCAAAAAGAAGTTAAGGGTGTTCAGAAAGACGCTAAGAAAATTGCCAAAAGCGTAAAGGCCCGCATCAAGACCGGGAAGTAATTTCTCCCAAAAGCGTTTCAACCTTTATCTTGATTGCATCTCTAATCTCGCGAACCTTTTCAATTGGCTGATCCTTAGGATCATCTAATGGCCAATCAAGATAAGTTTTCCCTGGGAAGTAAGGGCAGGCATCGCCGCAACCCATCGTGATTACGTAATCGCTAGCGATTACCTTTTCGTCGGAAAGTTTCTCTGGAACGGAAGAAGATAAATCAATTCCCTCTTCCAGCATCACGGCCATTGCCATGGGATTGATTTGTGTTCCAGGATCTGTTCCAGCTGATAGCACCTGGACATTTGATCCGCCAAGCTGTTTTAGGTAACCTGCTGCCATCTGGGAGCGGCCAGCGTTGTGAACACAAACAAACAAAACAGTAGCCTTAGTTTCCATTTTTCGAACCCGCTTTCTTGATGCGAATTAGTACTTCATTGTGTTTTAGAAATCCTGGCTTCCAAGGAGGATCGAACCTGGACCAGTAGAGATTGCCTTGTGTAACTAGACCAGCTTTGACAACTTCTTCCAGTAGTTTCGTGCCTTCTTTTTCAAACTTCTCTTCATTCCAAGCGCCACCGAACTTTCTGGCGGCTGCAAGGTGAGCAGGCACTCTAACTACGGTCACCTTTGAGTCAGCGGGTGAGGGAGTATTGGACTCATCCATTTCCTCGGGCATTACAAAACGAACTTTATGCCTGCTAGTTGTTACTGATTCCTGAATCACAGGCGCGGTCATCGCAATGGCCTGCCTGGCTTTGTTGTTACCGCTTATGAAGTTCACCAAGGGTCTAAACCCCATGCTTCCTGCGTTGATGAAATCGCCGTTGACCTCGGTCTCTATTTGCATGCCCGCTGGATAGTCTCGAAGTTCCATATCTGGATAGCGCTTCAGGACGCTGTAGGGCTGCTTCTCGGTCATGTATTCAAGTGTAGTTAGGGCCAATTCTTGGTAACCAACTCCTAGTAAACGGCAGGTAAATTGTGACCGAAGTTGAGCAGCTCAAGCGCAACAGCTAAGCTAGCTAAGTTGCCCAATCAGGCAAGAAAATAAATGAGGTTTTCGTGGGTTCAGTAATCAAAAAGCGTCGCAAGCGTATGTCTAAGAAGAAGCACCGCAAGCTACTTCGTAAGACTCGCCACCAGCGTCGCAATAAGAAGTAATCGCGCTATTCGCGGTTAGCTTTTAGTTCCCGCTTCTTGAAATCATAAATAGGCCAATCTGCAGCCTTCGCGTATCTAGTCAAAATCTTGTCTGGGTTCACCGCGACCGGATGCCCAACAGCCGTCAGCATCGGAAGATCGTTCTGCGAATCGCTATACGCGTAAGAGCGCTTGAGGCTCAAGTTACGTTCTTTTGCCAAAGCCAAAATAGCTTTTCGCTTCTGGGGACCATGAATTGGTTTTCCAACCAACTTACCGGTGAGGATTCCATCCCTTCGTTCCACTTTTGTGCCAATGGCACCGGTTAGTCCAAGTTCATGGGCAATCACATCACCTAGCTCCTGAGGTGCTGCAGTAACTAACCACACCTCTCTACCTTGCTTGATGTGATCCTTAGCGAGCCTCACTGTTTCTGGCCAAAGCTTTAGCTTGATGTGTTTGTCATAAACCTCGTCGACAAGAATCTGGAGATCAGAAACCAATTGACCCTCAACAAGCGCAAGAGCACGATCTTTCAGCGCGCTTAGCTTTGTGTTGTTCTCGCCTTTCCAGATAAACACGAACTGGTGCCAGGCAAAGCGCCAAAAGTCTTTTCTGCTGAAAAACTTTCTTTCAAAAGCAGATTTACCAAATAGAAAGCTGCTGGAGCCGCGCAAGATGGTGTTATCGACATCAAAGAAAGCAGCAGCTAGTTTGGACTGCTCTTTCTTGGCGGATTTGGCTTTATTGGACACCCGCTAAGTTTAACCTGTGGCCACAGTCATTTCTCTCCAGCTTTTGACCAAACCAGGCTGTCATCTATGCGATGAGGCCCGAATGGTTGTAGAAACAGTGGTTTCGCAGTTTAGAAGCGTTCACGCTGGTGTAGCTGCAAACATTCAGGTTCAAATCTATGAAACCAACATTCTCGAAGATCAAGAGCTATTGAATCTTTATGGTGAAGAGATACCTGTTTTGCAAATCAATGGAAAAACGCATGGATACTGGCGAATCGATCCAATTCGACTTCTCGCAGCGCTAGAGGAAACTGTTAGTTAGGGCTCTAGTCGGTTTGGACCGCGGAACAAGAATCCAACTTCACGAATGCTTGGCTGATGCAACATCAGCATAATCACGCGAAGTAATCCCATTCCAAAACCACCATGCGTCGGTGCTCCGTAGCGGAAGAAGTCTATGTAAGTTTTTAGACCTTCTGGGTCAAGACCTTTTTGTTTTGCCTGCTCAATCAAGACATCAACCCGGTGCTCACGCTGGGCTCCGGTTGTTATTTCGGTTCCACGCCAGATCAAGTCGTAGCTCTTGGTGAGCTCTTGGTTGTCTTCGTGCCTCATGTGATAGAACGGACGAACAGTAGCCGGGTAATCAGTTAGAAAAACAAACTCGTGGTTGAAAGCCTCAGCTACGTGAGCTGCAATTTGTCTTTCACCCTCCGGGTCCATGTCCCCACCTCTAACGACCTCATGACCGCGAGCTTTAACGATGTCGACGGCTTCGGCGAGTGGGATTCTTGGGAAAGGCCTGGTTGGGACAATCACATCAATCTCAAATAGACGCTTGATCTCTTCGCCGTGCAATTCCTTGACAGCTGAAATGGCGGCAACCATTAGCTCTTCCTGGATGTTCATTATGTCTTCGTGAGAATCAATCCAAGAAACTTCCATGTCTATCGAAGTGAACTCGGTTGCGTGACGAGACGTAAAGGAAGGGTCTGCTCGGAAAACTGGGCCAATTTCAAAGATGCGTCCAAGACCGGCCATCATTGCCATTTGCTTATAAAACTGTGGGGATTGGGCAAGGTAAGCAAAACCTTCAAAGTACTCCAGCTTGAAAAGCTCGGCGTTGGACTCAGAAGCAGATGCCATGAGCTTTGGGGAGTGAATTTCCGTGAAGCCATTTTCTAGCCAGTAGCTTCTCCAGGCAGCCTCAATGGTGGTTTGCACCTTGAAAACTAGGTTCATTTCTGGACGACGCATGTCTAGAAAACGCCAGTCCAGTCGCTTGTCAATCGAGGTGTCGTCGGCAATTGGGGTCTCTGGTTCAGAAAGAGTAACGATCTCTAGATCATCTAGCTGGATTTCTAGACCACCAAGCTTCACTCGCTCGTCGTGGACTAGGCGCCCCTTAACCCAAATGAAGCTTCCGTTAGTAAGCGTGGAAACTTTATCTGCCAGAGCATCTTCGTCGGCGGGTCTTGGATAAGTTACCTGAACATCGCCTGACTCATCCCTGAGAATGATGAACTGGATGCGCTTTTGGTCCCTGAGTTTTTCAACCCAACCACCTAGAACAACGGGACCATCTTTCATGGCCGCTAGGTCTTTTACTAAGTGTCTTTCGCGCATCAAGTTTGCTTTCTTTTTCTGGCTCAGGCCCCAAGTTTAGCGGAGGGTAGACTTGGTGTTATGCCCGCAACCCGTATCCATCTGGTGCGCCACGGGGAAGTACATAACCCCGATGGTGTCCTTTACGGGCGTTTGCCAAACTTCGGTTTATCCCAGTTAGGGCACCAAATGGCCGAGGCCTCAGCTGATCACATCCGATCAAGCGGCGCCAAAGTCTCTAGGTTATTGGTTTCCCCTCTTCAAAGAACACTTGAGTCTGCAAAGCCAATTGCCGAGCGCTTCAATGTTCCAATTGAAGTGGAGGACGAAATAATCGAGCCAGATAACATCTTTGAAGGTCACTCAGTGAGCCTGAAAACCATAGTTCGAAACCCTAGGTTCTTGCTTCGTCTTCACAATCCATTTCGCCCATCCTGGGGAGAGCCCTTCCTTGAGATCCAGCGCAGGATGGTAGCTGCTATGGAAAGAGCCTGGGCAGAAACCGCCTCAGGAGAGGTTGTAATGGTGAGTCACCAGTTACCTATCTGGATGGTCCACCGCTACAGCCAAGGCCAGAGACTCTCGCACGACCCGCGCCAAAGACGCTGTGATCTTTCCAGCATCACGAGCTTTGAATTCAGCGAAGGCGTCTTACGTGAAGTTTCCTATCAAGACCCCGCTAAACCACTTCGCGTGAAGGCTATCGATCGGGGTGCTGTGTGAAAAAAGTAGCCATCGTACTAATGCTTTCGGCATTTGTTCTTACTTCCTCGGGTTGCACCAACGACCCGCTTGCGGAACAGTTCCGTGAAGGAGATAACAAGAACTACATCGCAGGCGATGGCACAGTAACCGAATTTGCAATCGGGTCCAGACCAAAAGCAGCTGATTGGTCTGGTGTTAGTGAAAGCGGAGACAATCTTTCTAGCGATCAATTAACCGGTGTGATCACCGTTATGAACTTTTGGTACGCGGGCTGTGCTCCCTGCCGAGTTGAGATGCCCGAGCTAATCGAATTGCAAGATCAGTTTCTTTCCGATGAAGTTCAATTCATTGGCGTCAACGTTAGAGACACGGCTGAGACAGCCCTGGCTTTTGCAAGACAAGTGAATCTCAATTTTCCATCTGTAATGGATGCAAAAACTGGATCTGTAGTTTTAGGATTCACCGGCGTAGTTACCCCACAAGCCGTGCCAACAACTTTGGTTATTGATTCCGAGGGAAATGTTTCTGCGAGAGTTCTTGGACGAATTGATAAGGGAATTCTCGAGGAGCTAATCAAGACCGTGGTCAGGGAGAAAAATTGAGTCCCGCTGAAATCGTCTTGAATGGCTCACTTCTTGCTGCGATGCCTCTGGCTTTGTTAGCCGGTCTCATATCATTCGTTTCGCCCTGTGTCTTGCCGCTGGTTCCTGGCTACCTTGGTTACATCACTGGTGTTGCTGATGGTTCGGCTAAAAAATCAAGAATGATTGTCGGATCTTTGCTATTTGTGTTGGGTTTTACCGCCGTGTTTGTTTCCTTCGGGGCACTATTCGGCGGCATCGGAATGCTGATTTACATCAACAACCTGGTTTGGGTTCAGCAGGTTCTTGGAGTGATCATAATTTTGCTCGGGCTGGTTTTGATCGGGCAGTTCTCATTTCTGCAGCGAACCTTCAAGACTTCACTAAAGCCAAAGATTGGACTCGCTGGAGCACCGCTACTGGGTGTGGCATTTGGTTTGGGATGGACGCCATGTATTGGACCAACTCTGGCCGCAGTTCTAACTCTTGCCTCTGATGCCGGTTCGCCTGGTCGCGGTGCATTGCTGGCGTTTTTGTACTCCATCGGAATCGGATTGCCCTTTATTGCAATTGCCGCGGGTTTTGGTTGGGCAACTAAGTCTGTAAGTTTCGTGAAAAAGCACATCAGAATTTTCAACATCGCCGGTGGCGTTATCTTGATTCTTCTGGGTATTGCCCTAGCCACCGGTTTATGGATTGGTTTCGCATCTTGGATTCAGGGGGTGTTTGGTGTCTTTACCCCAGCGCTATGACGCTCCTGATATAGGACTGACTGGTTGGTCCAGGTGGATCTGGCGACAACTAACCAGCATGAAAACTGCCCTCATACTGTTACTGCTTTTGGCAGCTGCAGCCGTGCCAGGTTCGATTTATCCGCAGCGCTCGGCTGATCCAAATGGCGTCGCGCAATTCTTTGATAACAATCCCGAGCTAGCGCCGGTTCTAGATTTCTTTCAGCTCTTTGACGTGTATGGATCAATTTGGTTCTCTGCCATTTACATTCTTCTTTTCACCTCGTTGGTGGGGTGTGTTCTTCCAAGAACCAAGGTGCACTATGAAGCTATTCGTCAAGAACCGGTCAAGACCCCAACATCTTTATCTCGCATGCCTGCATATCAAAAGTCATCTACCCCCAAAGGGGTAGACCCATTAGCTGTTGGCATGCAAATTCTAAAAAGCAGAAACTTCCGTGTCATCAAGCGTGGCAATTCCATCAGCGCTGAAAAAGGTTACATGCGCGAAACCGGAAACCTGGTTTTTCACTTATCCCTTGTTGGAGTGCTTATCGCAGTGGGTGTTGGCGGTGGATACAGCTTCTCAGGACAAAGAGTGCTTGCCGAGGGTGACACTTTTGTGAACAACCTTGCAGGTTTTGACTCATTGTCACCAGGTCTGTTTTTCAATCCAGAGACTCTGACGCCACTAAGTGTGACTTTGGACAAGTTTGAAGTCGTCTACGACTTCAGCAATGAAACCAACATTGGAGCCCCGCTAGATTTTCGTGCCACAGTAACCAGAAGAACCTCCCCTGACGATCCAGGTGAAACCTCGCTGGTTCAGGTCAACTCGCCTTTAGATGAGCCAGGTGCAAGCCTTTACCTAACCGGACACGGCTACGCTCCAGAGATCACGGTTCGAGATGCCAACGGCGACATTAGCTATTCCGGTGCAACAATCTTTCTTCCTCAAGATAACAACATGACTTCAATTGGAATCATCAAGGTTCCAGACAACCAACCAGAGCAAATCGGAATTGTTGCCTTCTTCTACCCAACAGCCGCAGAACTCTCAACCGGTGCTTACACATCAATGTTCCCTGGTGTTGTGAACCCGCTGATCTCTATGAATGTTTACACCGGAGATCTTGGGTTAGACAGCGGTCAGTCACTGAACGTTTATGCACTAGATACTGACAGGCTCACTCAGGTCGCAGGACGGGATGCACCAAGCCCTGGAGTGGTTTTGGAACTTGGCCAAACTAAGGATCTTCCAAATGGTTTGGGTACCGTAACTTTTGATGGCATCAAGCGATTTGCATCTTTGGACATCGCACATAACCCAGGCCAAGCATGGGTGCTGTTGTTCTCATTGCTTGCTTTGGCTGGAGTGATTGTTGGTTTGATTACTCCTCGCCGCAGGGTTTGGGTCAAGAGCACAGCTTCGGGTTTTGAAGTTGCAGCACTTTCCAAGAGAGAAGATCCAAGACTTGAAGAAGTTGTTAGAGAATTAACTCAAGAGATAAAAAAAGGAAGTAAATGAACTCCGTTGTCCTGAATGAAAGCCTGTCCCAGACTTCTTTACTGGTGGTTTTTGCTTCCATGCTGGTTTTCACAGCAGCTTTCTTGGTATCGGGTTGGCATCTTTCTAAAGCTGCGAGCAAGAAAGTCAAAGAGGTCAAGGCTTCTTCTGCTCTCGAACGTGTGGGCCTTTCCCTAACTGTTATTGCCACCTTGGTTCTTGCAGCTGGCGTAATTCTCCGAGGAATTGCCGCATCTAGAGTCCCCTGGTCAAATCTTTACGAGTACTCAATTACCGGTGCCTTGATCTTGATGATGGTTTTCTTGATTTCTATCCGCGTTCCAGAAGTTCGCATTATGGCCACGTTTGTAGTCGGGTTTGTACTGCTAGTTCTTGGCACCGCAGTTTCGCTTTTTTATGTTGAGGTTGCGTCACTGATGCCAGCACTACAAAGCTTCTGGCTTGTGATTCATGTTTTGGTGGCACTTTTGGCAACAGCCTTCTTTAGCATTGCGGCAGCACTATCAACCGCATATCTTCTAAAGACCGCAAACTGGGTTGAAAAAGCAAAGACCAAGGGAGTTGCGAATTTCAAGCGCGTAATGGGAATCTTTCCAAAGAAGGAAACTCTTGAGCAGCTTGCGTATCGATTCAACATTGTAGGTTTTATTCTTTGGAGCTTTACGTTGATTGCAGGTGCTATTTGGGCAGAGCGTGCCTGGCACCGCTACTGGGGTTGGGATACCAAAGAGGTATGGACTTTTATTATTTGGACAATCTACGCCGGTTACTTACACGCCAACGCAACAAGAGGCTGGACCGGTAAGCGCGCAGTTTGGTTAGGACTTGTTGGTTTTGCTGCAGTTGTTTTCAACTTCACCATTGTGAACATGTTCTTCAAAGGCTTGCACGTTTACTCAGGACTCTAAACCTAGAATCCTGGAGCAACGCTCCAGCCTTGCGATCCACCAGTCATACCTGTGATCTTCTGCCTTCAAGATTTCTATTGATGAAGTATTGATCTCTGGACGACGAAGCTCAAGGATTCCATTTTCAGGAATCAACCGGTCAGCTGTTAGATCTCCTCCAAATAGGAAGCCTGTGCCAAGTCCCGCGTCGTAGTTCAATTCGGGAAGGCAGGAAGCAAAGTGCAATTCGGCAGCTAGGCCAATTGAGGACTGCATCGCACTAGAAGCGCATACTTCAAGCTGTGATGAATTGGCAACAGCCAGTGCGCTATTGATTCCACCAAGTGGCGCACTTTTTAGAACTAGCAGATCAGCTGCTCCCGCAAGTTCAACCGCAAGTGGATCAGATGATTTTCTGACTGATTCGTCCGCTGCAATCTTTACTTTTGACTCTCGCTTGCCAATCTCAACTCGTAGCTCAGCTAGTTCAGCGATTGTTGGAACTGGCTGCTCGAAGAATTCAAGATCAATTGAATTACTGTCTAGCTCGGCAAGCAGCTGTAGCGCCTGATGAACTGTGTATCCGCCATTGGCATCTAGGCGCAATTTGACTTCGGGGAATATCTCTCTTACCTCAAGAATGCGGGCTAGATCGTCTGCAGCAGTTTGCTTTGGATCGGCAACTTTGATTTTGACCGTAGAAAACTTTCCAGCTCTTCCGAGGATCTTGGCAACCTCATTGCTTGGCACCGCTGGCAAAATCGCGTTTACGGGAACCTGTTTTCTTATAGGTTCTGGAACCTGTTCGAAACCCCATTCAATGGCGGCTTCTAACCAGGTGGCTGATTCCTCATCGTCATACTCTGTGAAGGCCGCCCATTCGCTCCAGCCATTGGGACCTTCAAATACCAACAGCTCTCGCTCAGTTAGTCCGCGGAATTTGGTGCGTAGCGGAATGCTTACAACCTTGGCGGTAGCGACTAAGTCATTCAGGCGAGGCTTCACATTGTTAGTCTAGGAGCATGGCAAATCAAGTTTCTGAGCTTTTCGACGCCAGCATTTGGCACCAAGTGCCAGGTTTTGAGAAGCAAACAGATATCACTTATCACCAGCACAACTCATTGGGCGTGGTGCGCATTGCCTTTAACCGCCCCGAAGTGCGCAATGCCTTTAGACCAAAAACAGTAGACGAGCTAGCTTCTAGCCTCGAGCACGCCAGAATCAATTCAAAAGTTGGCGTTGTCCTGCTAACCGGTAACGGACCATCTCCAAAAGATGGCGGCTGGGCATTTTCAAGTGGTGGCGATCAAAGAGTTCGCGGCAAAGATGGATACCAGTACGCCGACGACGAGCAAAACCTAGACCCGGAATACTCAGGCCGTCTTCACATCCTCGAAGTTCAAAGACTGATCCGATTTATGCCAAAGGTTGTTATTGCGCTGGTTCCAGGCTGGGCAGCTGGCGGGGGACACTCTTTGAACGTAGTTTGCGATTTGAGCATCGCAAGCATTGAGCACGCCAAGTTCAAGCAGACCGACGCTGATGTTGGATCCTTCGATGGCGGATTTGGTAGCGCCTATCTTGCGCGCCAGGCCGGACAAAAGTTCGCTCGTGAAATCTTCTTCTTGGGCCAAGAGTATGACGCCAAGAAGGCAGTGAGCATGGGGGTAGTAAACCTAGCGGTAGCCCACAAAGACCTAGAAAAAGTAGGTCTTGAATGGGCTACCGAAATCATGAGAAAGTCTCCTACCTCGATTCGAATGCTGAAGTATGCAATGAACGCAGTTGATGATGGCTTAGTTGGACAACAGCTTTTTGCAGGAGAAGCAACCAGGTTGGCTTACGCATCTGAAGAAGCAGCAGAAGGCAAGAACGCATTCTTGGAAAAGCGCGCTCCAAACTGGGCGCCGTATCCTTGGCACTTCTAATAAAAAATGCCCAAGCCATTAGTCGTAGTTCCCGCTAACGAGACAGTTAAGGCTCTGCAAGTGATGCTTGATGTCATCGCTTCTAAAAAAGCTCTCTTTGTATCACCACCGGCAATCAATGGCGTAATAGCAGAGATTGAACCAACACCGGAATTCGTTGATGATCACATAGCTTGTGTTGTTGAGAGCTCAGGCTCAACGGGTGTTCCAAAAAGAATCTCAATTTCACTCCAAGCACTCGAGCATGCTGCAACTGCCGGGCAGGAAAGACTGGGCCCAGCGGGCCAGTGGTTACTAGCCTTACCAATTAACTTCATAGCGGGGCAACAGGTCCTATTGCGATCAGTTCTTGCAGACACGCAACCGGTGATGATGAATACCTCTTTACCTTTTACTACCGAGGCCTTCTTTCGATCAGCCAACATGATGAGCCACAATAATAAGTACACATCTCTTGTTCCAACTCAGCTTGCAAAGCTGGTTGCTGCTTGCGAAAGCGATAAAGCATTACTTGAGGCACTTAGAAGCTTCAGAGCAATTTTGGTTGGAGGACAAGCAACCGCGCTTGAGCTTCAGGAACGAGCTCTCGCACTAGGACTAAAAGTGGTTATCAGCTACGGCATGACTGAAACTTCCGGCGGTTGTGTCTATGACGGAATTCCTCTCGAGGGAGTCAGGCTGAAAATTGCACCAGATGGCAGATTACTTATCCAGGGGAAAACTTTGGCCGAGGATCAAGATGATTGGATTTTTACCAATGATCTTGCCGAGCTTTCAGACAGTGGGAAGCTGGTGATCTTAGGCCGAGCGGATCGGGTAATCATTTCTGGCGGACTGAAGGTTTCACTTGATCGAGTTGAATACCTAGGCTCTGAACTACCCGGAGTCGAAGAGATCTCCGCAGTCGCGATCAGCGATGAAACCTGGGGTGAGCGAGTTGGTGTTTGCTACGTAGGGTCTCCAGAGGTTGCCGATGACATTGCGAATCAACTTGCTTCGTTGCTTGGCCCAGCCGGAAAACCAATAAGGGTAATCCGAGTTGATAAACTGCCAAAGCTTGCAACATCAAAAGTAGACACCATCTCGGTTTCACAGTTGTTTTCTCAGGAGTTAAATTGAAAAAGAAAAACATCCGTCTCTGGATTGAGGGAGCAAGGCTTCGCACCCTGCCTCTCGCAGTTGCGCCTGTAGCAATTGGAGCAGGGGCAGCGGACGCTATGCAGCGCTTTGACTTACTACTTACCGCTCTTGCACTAGGTGTTGCTTTGTTTTTGCAAATAGGTGTCAACTTTGCCAATGATTACTCGGACGGTATTCGGGGAACAGATGACAAGAGAGTTGGACCACTAAGGCTCACTGGATCAAAATCTGTAAAGCCAGAGTCGGTAAAAACTGCTGCGATGGTGTTCTTCATTCTGGCCGCGGCAAGCGGTTTTGAGATTGTTGTGATCACGGGTCAGTGGTGGCTAATTACAGTGGGGCTTCTATCGATTGTTGCCGCTTGGTTCTATACCGGAGGAAAGAACCCCTACGGCTACGCAGGCTTAGGAGAAATTGCTGTCTTTGTTTTCTTTGGGTTGGTGGCAACAATCGGAACTGCATACATTCAGATCGGTTTTGTTGATTTGAACTCTGTCCTTGGCGGTGTCGCGGCTGGAAGCTTTGCCGCTGCTGTCTTGATGGTCAATAACATTCGCGACATTGAAACGGACAAGCTCTCTTCCAAGAACACCCTTGCTGTTCGAATGGGAGCTAAGTGGGCAACAAGATTGTTCATTTTCATGATCTGGTTGCCGTTTGGGATTCTTTTATACTTCACACTTTTTTACCCAGCTAGCTTCTTAGCCTTTGCTGCGATTTTCCTGGTGGCACCAGCGACTTTGATTGTCTTGACTGCAAAAACAGCCAAGGAGCTTGTTTTGGTGCTGAAGCTAACGAGCTTTGCTTCGTTGGCTTATGCCTTACTTCTTACCCTCGGGCTTGTCGTCGTCTTTTTCTAGATCTAGAATTCTGTTTTCGAAGTCAGCGTCACTATCTGGCGCAGCCGAATTTTTGTCCTTACCGAACTTCTTATAGATCTCCTTGGATAGCTCATCCCGCTGTTTCTGCAAAAAGACTAGGGATACCGCCAACGCGAGGGCTCCAGAAACCAGCGTGGAATAGAGCCAATCGAAGCCAAGAACAAGGAAAATCGCCAAGAAGAGCGCGAATAGACCCAATCGAGCAGCGATGAAGACTATCCAAGGATTTTTCATAGTTTCATTCTAGGTTTGCATCTGGCTTAGAGTTAAACCATGGTTAGAACACTGCTTTTCATTTTTGCCGTTTGGTTGCTATTCACTGTTTTTGTGACTGTTTTTGCTGCCAGCGCCAAAAAGAACGAAGTGAGAAACCTACCCAAGTGGGCCTGGATCGTTATTTGCCTATTTGTCCCAATTATTGGTGGATTGCTGTACCTGGTTCTTGGAAGACCAATAGGTGGCCCAAAGAACCGCTTTGGTAGGACCAAAATAGTTGCCCCTGATGACGACCCAACATTTTTGCGCGATCTTTCGGACAAGCTGGAAAAAGAAAAGCCTGAAGCCCAAAAGCCAGAAACCGAACCAGATGAGGATTCTGGCGACAGCGCCAGTAAGGACAAGTCCTAACTCCAATGCACTCAGCAGCTCAAGTTTTCTCCGCAAACCTCCTCGCAGCTCTATCGGAACTACAAGTCGAGGAAGTATTTCTCTCACCTGGCTCTAGATCACAATCTCTTGCTATTGCAGCACAACAACTTCACGATGCCAACCGGCTGGTGCTTCGAGTTCGCATCGACGAACGCTCAATGGCTTTCACCGCCCTTGGAGCGGCAAAGGCTAGCGGGAGACCGGTTGCCATAATCACCACATCGGGAACCGCGGTAGCAAACTTGCTTCCTGCTGTGCTGGAGGCAAGCCACAGCGGAGTTCCCCTTATCTTGTTGACCGCCGACCGCCCTGCTGAATTGCGTGGAGTGGGAGCAAACCAAACTACGAACCAGGTTGGCATCTTCGGAGACTCTGTCAGGTCCTGCATTGATGTCGAAGCACCAACTGATCCAGTGGACACAAACTTCGTCAAAGCACTTGCTGAGCAAGCTGTTGCAACAGCACTTGGTATAAACCAAGAATCCCCTGGACCTGTTCAGCTAAATCTTTGTTTTAGAGAACCACTTTCATCTGCGCAACCAAACGCAAGTGATTTGTACCCTGGCGCCAGGCTCAGTGATCAAGAAACTTACCAACCTTCTTTTGCCATTTTGTCAGGAGAGAAAAACACGATCCTTGTTGCTGGTGCAGAGGCAGGACTCGAGGCCCTCGAAGCTGCTGAAGCATTTGGCTGGCCAGTTTTTGCGGAGCCAAGCTCGAGGTGCCGCGTTGGAGCAAATGCAATCACTGGATACCCCGCTCTTTTGGAAGAAGAAAAAAACCTGACTGAAGGAATTCAACGAGTTGTGGTTTATGGAAAACCAACCCTGAGCCGTCAAGTGCAAAAACTAATTGCGCGAAAAGACATTGAACTAGTTGTAATCAAATCCAAATTAATGGGCCCCTTTAATCCATACGGCAATGCAATTGAAATAGCTGATGAAATTACAGTCAACGGTGAAGTCAGTAACGACTGGTTGGCAAGGTGGAGAGTAGCCGCACACAACTGGCTCTCAGTTCAAGAATCAAGCAAGTCACTTGATCGCAGACAAATTATTGAAACCGTCTATGACGTCAGTGACATCGAAGACACTATCGTGCTTGGAGCTTCGCGAATGATTCGCGAAGCTGACACCTGGGCTCCAGCCAAAGCCATCCAGGTGTTTGCAAATAGGGGATTGGCTGGAATCGATGGAACCATCGCAACAGCTACCGGAATCGCTCTTGGCGGCGAAGGATCCTTCACTCGCGCAATCATCGGAGATCTAACCTTGATTCACGATGCCTCTTCGATGATTGAAGACAGTGAAGAAGATTTGAACCTACAGCTGATTATGATCAACGATCAAGGTGGGTCACTTTTTGAAAGACTAGAAGTTAGAAACGTTGTCGAAGAAGCGGTCTTTGATCGAGTGTTTAGAGCTGGTCAAAAAGTAGATTATTGGTCACTGGCGAATGCTTACGGCTTTAGCTACTTCTGCCCAACCAACGAAACTGAGTTACGCGAGGCACTTACCAAAACGGGCCGAGTGCTAATCGAGATAAAGCTCTAACTTAGAGCGCCACGAATCGGAGCAAACTTAAGTTCGGTTTCTGCAAGTTCGTCTTCCGGGTCGGATTCGGAAACCAAACCACACCCCGCAAAAGCTGTTACAACGTTTTGCTCGATGAAACCACCGCGAATTGCGATTGCCCATTCTCCGTCACCGTCAGCACCAATCCAACCAACTGGCCCTGCGTATCCGCCGCGATCGAAAGGCTCTAGTTCGTGAATCAGATCTTGTGCGGCCTTTCGAGATGTTCCCGCAACAGCAGCAGTTGGGTGCAGATAGGCAGCCAAATCTAAAACAGAAATGTTCTTCTTGAGCTTCCCGTAAACATCACTGGCAAGGTGCCAAACGTCTGGCAGAGCCAAGGTGAATGGTTTTTCATCAGTATCAACTGTCGTGCAAAACGGCGAGAGTTCCTGAACCATCGAATCGACCGCAAACTCATGTTCATGCAGATTCTTTTCAGAAACCAGAAGTCCGGCAGCAATCTCTTTATCAGTCTCATCCGTTGTTCCTCTGGCTGCGGTTCCTGCAAGAACTCGTGCTGAGACCTGCCCGTGGGAAACCCGAACCAAAAGCTCTGGTGAGGCACCAAAGTTCCCAGCCACGCTGTAAACCCAACAACTCGGGTATCTAACTGCAAGATTTCTTAGCGAGGTTCGAAGATCAAAACCAGTAGGTAGCTGGGCAACTATGTCTCTTGCCAGCACAACCTTTTGAATGCGACCAGCTCGGATTTTCTCGATTGCGGCTCTGGCCTGGCTCAAAAACAGCTCAGCGCTCATCGCACCGTCGTAGAACCTCAGCTTCTCATTGGCTCGATAAGTTGAAGGTTGAGTTAGAAAATCAGCACTGATTGAATCTTCTCCTTCAGGGAGTATTTCTGTAATCCAACTGCGCCCATCACGGGTACCAAGAACAAGTCTTGGCACCACAAGGACCGAATTGATCGTGCTGTCTTCAGAGAAAGTTACAGAACCAAATGCCACAAGTCCCGTGCATTGAATCCTTAGCGAATCGGTTACTTCTGCAAGCGAAACTTGATCCCGCCAAATGCTTGCAAGCTCTGAGATGCGGTTTGATCCAGAAGTCTCGAATCTCGCAACCTCGCCAAAACCCACTATGCCTTGTCCGCCTCGAATGAAAACGGTGGCATCTTCAGGAAAGTGCTTGGTGATGTCGAAGCCTTCAGGCGTGGCAATCTCACGCGTGAGAACACGGAGTTTTCCAAGTTTTGACATTCAAACCAGTTCTGATTGGGACCAAATATGGCCGGCTCTCTAAATTCTAAGTCAAAGCTAAGATTGAATAGTGAGTAAAGCTGACCTATCCAAAAAACCGCAACAGGTAGCGCAGATGTTTGATGGGGTAGCGAAAAACTACGACAAAGCCAACGACTTACTCTCATTCGGCTCAGCCAGAATCTGGCGCAAAAAGGTAGCCAAGCTAGTCAATTCCCAGCCAGGTCAAACCATTCTGGACCTCGCGGCTGGCACCGGATCTTCCTCCATAGTGTTCTTGCGCGACGGCGTGAAAGTGGTGGCAGCAGACTTTTCTGAAGGAATGCTCGAAGAGGGGCGAAAGAGGCACCCTGAGCTCGAGTTCGTGTTTGCCGACGCTGCAAACCTTCCCTTTGCTGACCAAGAATTTGACACCGTAACTATTTCTTTTGGCATTAGAAACGTTGAGAAAACTGAGGTCGCGCTTGCTGAGATGCTTCGGGTGCTAAAGCCCGGTGGCAAGTTAGTGGTTTGTGAATTCTCCAGAATCCCTAACAGTTTCCTACACAGTCTTTACCGCTTCTACTTGCGAAACATTCTTCCAACGCTGTCTGCTTTGGTAAGTAAGACACCAGAGGCTTATAGCTACCTAGCCGAATCAATCGATGCTTGGCCAAGCCAGCAGGAGCTAGTGAAGATCATTGAAGCAGCTGGTTTTGAATCTGTAAGTTACCTAAACCAAACCTTCGGTATAGTTGCCATCCACAGCGGTTTCAAACCAAAGGTGGTCTAGATGGCTCGCACAGCTCTTCCAAGACAACTGAGAAAAGTTGCTGATAAAGAACTGCTAAAGAAACTTGAAATTGGATTAGACAAAGTTGAGCTGCAGTTAGTAGAGGCCGTAAAGCACACCGATCCGATTGCAAAGGTAACCACCAGACACCTAATTGACGCTGGTGGAAAAAGAATTAGACCAACCTTGGTTCTGCTAACCTCGCAGCTTGGTGAAGCAAACCTTGATGAAGTTGTCCAAGCTGCGGTTGTTGTCGAGCTCACCCACATCGGAACTTTGTATCACGATGACGTGATGGATGATGCACCTAAAAGAAGAGGCGTTGACTCCGCTCATGAAATCTGGGGTAACAACGTAGCAATTTTGACCGGCGATTTACTTTTTGCAAGAGCGTCGCAGTTGGTTTCCAAGTTGGGTGAAAAAGCACTTACCTTGCAGGCCGATACTTTTGAAAGACTTTGCCTCGGTCAACTAAATGAAACAGTTGGTCCACAAGATGGACAAGATCCAATTGATCACTATCTAAAAGTGCTCGCAGACAAAACCGGCTCACTAATCTCAGCATCTGCTGAACTAGGTGTGATTTTTTCTGGCGCGGATCAGGCACTGCGCGAGCCGGTCAGAAAATACGGTGAAGCAATAGGTATAGCCTTCCAACTGATCGATGACTACATCGATCTCCATTCGGACGGATCGGTTTCAGGAAAGACTCCAGGTACTGACCTTCGTGCGGGAGTGCCAACCCTGCCAGTTATGTATCTAAGGCAGGAAGCCAAGAGCGATTTGGAAGCAGCCAAGTTGATTGACATAATTGACTCCGGCCTCGATGATGAAGCCAAACTCCAGACCGTACTCAAAGCTCTTCGGGATCACCCTGTTACGGAGCGAACTTACCAAGAGGCTAAGAGATGGGCTGCTGAGGCAATTAGCGCATTGGATGGATTACCAGAAGGTCCGGTTCGTGAAGCACTGACCTCCTTCGCCGAAGCGGTAATAGAACGTAGCAACTAAGTTTTAGTAATTAAGGAATAGGTAGATGTCTAAGCTCAGGCTTGCGATTGTGGGGGCTGGTCCAGCCGGTATTTACGCAGCTGACCTGATCATCAAATCTGAACTTCGTGACTTTGATGTTTCTATCGACCTGTTTGATTTACTTCCTGCACCATACGGACTTGTTAGATACGGGGTTGCACCGGATCACCCACGAATCAAAGGAATCATCAGAGCCCTTTATGAAGTGCTCGACAGAGGCGACATTCGCTTCTTTGGAAACGTTGAATACGGCAAAGATATCAGTCTGGATGATTTAAAGACCCACTACAACGCGGTCATCTTCTCAACCGGTGCCGTCAAGGACGCCAACCTAAACATTCCAGGTATTGACCTTGAAGGATCTTTTGGTGCGGCAGCGTTTGTGAACTGGTACGACGCACACCCCGACTTCGAGCGCAGCTGGGATCTAAGCGCTAAGGAAATTGCAGTTTTGGGAAACGGCAACGTGGCTTTGGATGTTGCAAGAGTTCTGGCAAAGCCAGCAGATGCCATGCTTTCTACTGACATCCCAGACAATGTGTACCAAGGACTCCGTGCATCAAAAGCTACTGATGTTCATGTCTTTGGTCGAAGAGGCCCTGCTCAGGTGAAGTTCTCACCGCTTGAGCTACGTGAGGCTGTTCACATTGAAGACGTTGACACTATCGTTCACGACGAGGACTTTCAGTATGACCAAGGGTCACAGGAAGCAATTGACTCAAATAACCAAACCAGAGTTATGGTCAAAACTCTCGAGGATCTGAGAGGCAATGAAGTCACTGGCGCTAAGCGCAGGCTGCACCTGCACTTCTTCAGTGCACCGGTTGAGATCTTAGAAAAAGACGGCAAGGTTGCCGGTATCAAGATCGAACGAACCAAGCTTGATGGAACAGGCAACGTCAAGCCAACAGGCGAGTTTAGGGAATTTCCGATTCAAGCTGTTTACCGCGCGGTTGGATACTTTGGCTCTGAATTATCAGAAGTACCTTTTGATGAAAAAGCCGGTGTTATTCCAAACGATAAGGGTCGTGTTTTGGATTCTGACGGGAAACACATTCAGGGTATCTACGCGACCGGTTGGATCAAGCGCGGTCCGGTCGGACTTATTGGCCACACCAAGAGCGATGCCATTGAAACCATCGCTCAGATTATTGAAGACAAGAACAACTGGTGGAGCCCAGCCTCACCTTCTGAGGAGTCAATAACCGAGTTACTTACTTCGAGAAAGATTGAGTTTGTTGGTTGGCCAGAATGGCTCAGAATCGATGCCGAGGAAAAGCGTTTGGGTGAAGCACAAGAGCGCGAACGCATCAAGCTAGTTGAGCGCGAAGACTTCCTAGCTGTTGCAAAGAAGAAGTAGTTCAATTGCCTCTTCCTCCAGCAAGACTCAAGAGTGCCCAAACTGCGCTTTCAGTTTTCTTTTTCACTCAGGGTTTTGTCTCAATTACCTATATCCCAAGAATTCCAGAAATTATTGAACAGATCGGCGTCTCGTTTGCAGTCTGGGGACTGATCATCGGACTTTCCGGAATCGGTTCTTTGCTTCCGCTACTTGTTGCGAACAGGTTGATTGGAAGATTTGGCACTAGACCTATTATTCATTTATCTAGCATTTTTATAGTTGTTTCGATAATGAGCTTGGCTTGGGCATTTAACGGCTGGGTGTTTTTCCTATTTCAAACGATGATGATGTTCAGCATGAGCTTTTTCAACATCGCCATAAACTCACAATCCGTTATGTTGCAAAAGCGAGTGAAGCAAGTAATCATAGGAAAATTCCACGCGGCCTGGAGTATTGGAGCTGGGGCAAGCGCTGCACTGTCTGGAATTATGGCTAGCTTTGTATCTTTGCAGCTACATCTATTTATCGTCCCAGCTATCTGCCTAATTGTTTTCCAGATTTACGTGAGATCTATGCTGGCGCCAGCCGAGGACGGTCACAAGGAGGAAAAGCAGGCTTCAAGGAAGGTGCCGTTCTTTAAGTCTCCAAACCAACTGTGGCTACTGGCGCTTGGTTTGTTCACTGGAGTTTTCATGGAAATGGTCATGATGGACTGGTCAGCACTGTTTGCACAGGATGTGCTTCTTCTATCACCAACACTCGGGGCTGTTCCTTATGCATCGTTCATGCTGGCGATGATCACTGGAAGATTATTAATAACAAGGGCAACTAAGAAGTATCACATCAGCGATTTATCAAAATGGGGAGGAATCTACGGCTCGATAATGATGGCACTGGGTCTCGTGCTTGCACCGCCACTGGTTGCAGAGAATCCAATTCTTGCTCTCATCGTGCTTTCGGTTTTCTGGGCACTGGGGGGTTTAGGGCTGGCGCCAATCGTCCCTTCATTCTTTGGAGCGGCTGGCCATGTTTCTGGCCTAACAACTTCCCAGGCTCTCGCAAGAATGTCCTTGCTTAACTCGCTTGCAGTGATTGGCGCAAAGGTTGCCATGGGTGGTCTAGCGGAAGGCGTAGGTCTTCAGATCGCCTTCGCGCTGCCAATTGTTTTGATGTTCATTTCAGGCATACTTTCCGGAAGGCTTGCTAAGCAGGCAAAGCGCAAGGAAGCTGTTGAAAACGCTTTCCCTATTACCGGTTCACTAACGGTAATTGACGAACTGTAAATCCACTTCTAGATCTTTAGATTTCAGCAGAGCCTGAAGCTCCTGTAAATCATCTCTAGATTTACTGGAAACCCGAAGCTCGTCTCCTTGGATTTGGCTCTTGATGCTCTTTGGGCCCTCATCGCGGATGATCTTAGAAATCTTCTTGGCTTGTTCCTGGTTTATGCCATCTTTTATCTTGGCTTCAATTCGAAATTCTTTACCGGAAGGAAAAGGCTTGCCATCTTCCAGGCTTTTTAGAGAAACCCCACGCTTTACAAGCTTGCTTTGGAAGACATCAAGGATTGCCTTGACTCTTTCTTCGCTGTTGGCTTTCATGAGGATCTTGTCGCCTGATTGCTCAATTGATGCGCCAACACCTTTGAAGTCATAGCGCTGCTCTACTTCTTTATGAGCCTGGTTCAGGGCGTTTGCTACTTCTTGTGGGTCAACTTTGCTTACGATGTCGAATGAGGAATCAGCCATGCGGTTAGTTTACCCAAGCAGCCATTGGTTCTTAGGCAAATACAAGTAGTTAGCGTTTGGTAAATATTGGTATCCTTTTAAGGCATCCAAATCCGACCTTTTAGATTTTGCTGCATGGCTAGTTACCCAAGCGGCCAAAGGGAACTGACTGTAAATCAGCTGGCTCAGCCTTCGGGGGTTCGAATCCCTCACTAGCCACCCAAGGGAGCCCCGCTAACACTGGAGAGAATAAGTGTTAGTGGGGTTTTCTCGCACTCCATGTGCAATCTCGTGTGCAGAGCCGCCCTTTTTTGGAATCAACTTTTGACTATTCATCCGATGTTGTGAAGGTGCATCAGCTTGGATAGGAGCCGCTCGTTAGTCTTTTTCCCTCAGGTATCTGTACTTCTCGCACATTGCATCTGCGTACTGTTGCTCATCCTCTACTAGTAAGTCCATAAACTCACTGTCTGCGTTTTCAACCTCAAATAGGTTTACGTCCCTACCTGCGTTATAGCTGGCAAAAATGGCCCAGCCGACAGGGTCCTTCGGAAGGTCATCTTTATCGACGCCAGCAATGATGTTCCTAATTCTCTCGTTGTCAAACACAGACTGATAATCGGTTGGGTCGCTGGGGATTACGTATTGGAAAAAGGTGTCTGAAGCCACAATAGAAAAGACATAGTTGTCGTCGGCTCTCTCGCCTACGTACATTCTGAATAGCTTCGCCATATTCTCTCCCCTGCCTAGGCTTGCTAAAACTCTATTGCAACTCTCTACGCGCCTTTCATATACTTACCCAGCGCGTCCACCGCGGATTGCTGCAATGTTGGAGTCACGTGAGCGTAGATATCCAGCGTTGTGGAAATGTTGCTGTGTCCCAGGCGCTCTTGGACGACCTTAGCGCTAACTCCTGCTTCCATAAGCAGAGTGGCGTGCGTGTGACGAATACCCTTAATTGTGAGGTGACGTAAGCCTGGGATATTTGCCTGAGCCTTAACTAAAGTCTTTGCCCACTTCTCTCCGATGTCACCGGGGTTGCGAACTGAGCCATCTAGATTCCCAAACACGTAAGAGTCACCACGCACGAACTGTAGTCCGAGTTCGGCGCGAAATGATTTGTGCGCACGCAGAATTGACAAGGAATCTTCGTCCATGAGGACAGCTCGCTCCTTATAGGTTTTGGTTTGCTTGACGGCTTTCCTCAACCCAGAGTCTGAGGCTCGTCTAATCGATATAACACCTGTTTCAAAATTGATGTCGTCCCATTGAAGCGCTACTCCCTCACCTCTTCGCATGCCAGACCAGCAGTAGAGGTGCCACAAAGCAAAAAACTCATCTTCGTGAACATCCCTATCCCACTTTAGAAAGTCATTCATTTCTGTAGTTGTCCAAGTCTGCAGTTCTTTCTTCTGCATTCGAATAGCGCGACCCGTAGGAGCCTGGACAATTTTTGGGTTGTTCCTTGCTGGATTCACTCTCATCAAGCCATCGGCAACTGCAGAATCCAGTATTGAACCAAAGACGATGTGGATTTTGTTTACAGAGTTTGCGGATAAACCGTGACCTTTTGTCAGACGTCCCTTATTGCCGGTCGCCTCTAACTCTTTGTAGAACCTTGCTATTGCAGTTGGGACAATCTGGCTGAGGCCTAATTCTCCAAAAGCTGGAACTAGGTGGACACGAATGATTTTTTCGTAGCCTTTGATTGTCGAGTTAGCAAGTTTCTGAGCGCCTAGCCATTGCTTCGCATAACTACCGAACCTGACTGTACTTGTCTTTGGACTAAGGCCCTTCTTGGTTTCAACTAGTGCAAGTTGCATGGCTTCGTTTGCATCTGCCATAGAGCCATAGCCACCCTTAGAAAGTCTCTCCAGGGGACTATTCTCGTCATCAGGGTCGAGCCTAAAACTTGCTTGCCAACGATATCGTGTACCCGATTTGGATTTGTACGCGTACACCGAACCCTTGCCGTAGCTGCGGGTTTTTTTGCGTGTCATCTATTTACCCCCTTCGTATAGGCCTAGAAGGCGGAGGAAGGGCTTAAGGGGGATTAGCTTCCTCCTACCTAGAGGGATAGATGGAATAGTGCCGTCAGCAATTCCTCGACTGACGGTACGGGGGTCGCATTTCAGTAATGCAGCTGCATCGGCCCTACTAATCACAGCCTCGTCCGAATTCATGTAATCGTCTAGTGACATCTTTCTCCTAATCTGAACTTCTCACGAAGCTCTTATGCGTTTTCTTACAGTGAGACCCCACCTGATTGGGGTGTAGTAAAAAGAGTACACAAAAGTGCTCACGAGTGCAAGTCCCTTAATGATTGGGGTCTGGCATACTGGATTCATGAGCGAACCTTTCAAAATCTCCCCGACCAAGGAAAAGGACGGCAAGTTGGTGCCCTTTGGCCCATTCGATTCTGAGACTGGCTGGGCCATGCAGATACCCGAGCGGCTAAGTCGAATTGTCTACTACCCTCGGCTGAAGTTAGAAATTGTGCTCGATTGCGTATTTTCAGGCGAACGCCTAGAAATCGCTCTCATGACAATTGAGGGCAAGGGTGGTTTTGTCACAACCCGCGATTTGACACAGTTGGGCTTGCCTGCAGTCATGGGTGAGATTGCGAGGGGTGCCGTCCCAGACTCAGCGAGGTGGTCTAAGCCCGCGAGCGCGAAAGCCCTAAATAGACCTGAAGGGTACCCCTACCTTGCTCAGATGTATTGGTTTGAATACATCGGCTGGGGAAGTCCACGAGCAAACATAATGACCTACATGAACTGGTCTCGGGCTAACGCAAATTTTCACATCAAGAAAATTAACTCAAATTTTCCTTTACCAGGCGCTCACGCTGCCACGAAGCAAAAGCCAGCCCGGGGCGCTAGAGGCAACTAGTTCAAGAGTTTCAAGGATAAAAGCCAAAAACACTGCTTATCCAACAGAATCAGGGGAAGCGTCGGTACCCAAGCCTAAACTTGGTCTGTGCCTACAGAACGAATCCTCGAAGTCGCTGCGACATCTACGGACGAATTGGCACAAAAATACTCACTCGAAACCTTCTCACTGGGTAATAGGCGATACCTAGGCTCTAAGACCAAACTGCTTGGTGACATTGAGCTCAAACTAAACAAGATTCTGGGGCGCAAACCGAAGAGCTTGATGGACGCTTTCGCGGGAAGCGGTGTCGTAGCAGCTCACTTTGCTGGCCTGGGCTCAAAGGTGATTACTAATGACCTTCTGCTTCATAACTCGATGGCACATCGAGCATTCCTGCTACATTCCGAATACTCGTTAGAAGACGCAGCCGAAAACCTCGTAAAGATGTCAGGTCTAAAACCGCGAGACGGGTACATTACAAAAACTTTTGGCGGTAAGTATTTTTCTATAGAAAATGCCCGCAAGTTAGATGCAGCTCGCGAATACATCGAAAAGGAGTTGGACTCAGAAGCTCTCCAAGCGGTGGCGATAACCTCTTTGATTTATGCCGCTGACAAAGTCGCTCAAACAGTCGGGCACTACGACGCATTTTTCAACAGAGACGCAATAGACAAGCCAGTCGTCTTCAGGCTCCCTAAGGTAATTGGGAAAGGCGCGGGCCATAAAATCCTGACCCAAGATGCAAATGCGGTAGTCGGCAAGCAAAAAGTCGAGGTGCTCTACTTGGACCCCCCTTACAACTCACGCCAATACAGCGACGCCTACCACGTCTTGGAGAACATTGCTCGCTGGGAGAAGCCCGAGGTCTTTGGCGTCTCTCAAAAAATGGACCGAACATCAATGAAGAGCAAATACTCCACTAGGTCAGCGGCTCTTGCCTTCGACGATTTGATTCAAGCTGCAAAAGCGGAATTCATAATTCTCTCATACTCAAACACTGGAACGTCTCGCGCGGCAAGGTCTAACAACGTCTTAACAGATACAGAGATTATCGATTCAATGTCAAAAGTTGGCCGGGTTCACGTGGAAGACATTGAGTTCAAAGAATTCTCCGTGGGGAGAACTTCAAAACGAGAACACAAGGAAAGGCTCTTTGTGTGTGAGGTGGGGGAAAAGTGAAAGTTTGGAGCATAAGCACCACGGTCAGGAACCCTGAGCGTATTCCTGAATTTGCTTCCGCTATCCAGCCATTCATAGGGATGACATGGGACAAACAACGTCAAGTGGAATTCATGTATGAGCTCATACGTCGCAGGCTCTATAAACCCACCAAGCTCACTGACGCCCAAGCCGACTTAGTAAACGATGTCGAACGTGAGATGACTACGACCGAAGCTAAAGAGATTTTTGAGGCTCAAAACTACGAGGACCCACCGATGCGAGGCCGCACGGCTATCTCCCCAGTGCGAGATGTTGGATTAGTTCGTCTTCAGCCGACCGTTCAGTTAACTGAAATCGGCATGGCGCTAGTAGATAAGAAAATCACCCTCCAGGACGTCCTTCTCAATTACGGTCTGAAGTGGGAAGTACCTACGCCTGGCCACAAAACATTTACGGCTAAAGACGGATACTACATTAAGCCATTTATTGGGATGCTTGCCTTGATAAGTAGGGTCAATTCTCTATGGCTAGAAAAGACTGGCGATGAGGTGGGGCTCTCAAAAGAAGAGTTCAATATATATGGACCAACTCTTATCGACTATAAGTCCATAGACACGTATGCCGAACGAATTGTTGCGGGCAGACTCAAGTCAAAGTCAGCGCAAGGTGCGGCAGACAAGCTAGCTGCTCTCAACGAAGCGACAGTAAACCACCTCAGTAATCTTCCAAATGGTTCATCCAGCTTCACCGAGATAGACCTAAACAACCTAAGAGACTTTGGCGACAACGCAATTCGCTATTTCAGACAAACTGGATTTATCGAGTTCCGTGGCGCTGGCCGATACGTTGACATTGGAAAAACTGCTAAAGCGCAGGTGGAACTGCTCTTGGAGCAGGAACTATATAAGCCCGTGGGTTATCAAGACCAGGACGAGTATTTAGACGTCGTTGGCGACCTAAATTCGTTCACACCACCCTGGGCTACAAAAGAAAAACTCAAGGACGTCAAGGACTACCTAAAGAACTTGCTCAAGCAGGAGGCCGGTGACATCAAACTTGACAGTATTCCAGCCGACAAGCTTGAGAATCCAATCCGAGGCGAAGATGCTGAAATCATCGTGCTAAAGGAAGCGCTACTAAAGTCGAGGCTTTCTAAACTCAAAGTGTCAAGTAGAAGTCGAGACTTTGTAGAGGAATTTATCGAGGAATACGAGGCTTTGGAAAAGAAGAATTACGAGGGGTACCTGCCAAAGCCGGTGGCTCTGGAGTTCAATACTTTCAAAGCTTTCCTTTCGCTCAATGACGCGCTCGCCGTCAAGCCAAATTATCCTCAGGGCGACGACGGGGAACCAATATCCACTGCACCAGGCGGTGGGACAGACCTTTATTGCGAATACGAAAGTTTTGTTCTGTCGGTGGAGGTCACGATGTCTACGGGTCGAAGCCAATGGCAGATGGAAGGGCAGCCTGTGCAACGACACTTACGAGATGTTGAAGAGTCCAGTGCCAAGCCTGCTTACAGTCTGTTTCTAGCCCCAAAGCTTCACGCAGATACTGTGGATACATTCTGGATTGCAAATGTTCATGGGTACCAAGGTCAGGCACAAAAGATTATTCCTCTTGAATTCGATGCCTGGCGTACCTATTTGCGTTCCGTTAGCCCCAAGATTGTGAATGGGGAGCTAAAACACAATCAAATACTAAAGTTCTTTGAAGCCGCACTTCCAGTTGGAGATGAGACGAAAAACAGTCTCGTTTGGAAGCAGCGAATTAATTCCTCAGAATTCCTAGAGAAAGTTGCAGTTGCCTAGTGTCAACGAGTGAAATATCAATCAAGCTTGGCGATTGCATAGCAGGGATGAAAAAACTTGAAGCTGGCAGTGTTTCGCTAGTTTTTGCTGACCCGCCCTACAACTTATCTGCCAGCAAGCTCGTCAACAAAAAGAGTTTCACGGGTGGGGCATTCCACAAAGTCAACGAAAAGTGGGACCAATTTTCAGATGATGACTACGCCAATTTTAGTGACGCCTGGATTGGTGAAAGCCACCGAGTCCTCAAAGATTCAGGAGCAATCTATGTTTGTGCCAGCCACCATAATCTTGCTCAAGTTATGGTCAGTCTCGCCCGCTGGGGTTTCCAAGTAAAAAACATTCTTGTCTGGGAAAAGCCAAACGCTATGCCGAACATGACACGAAGGACTTATACCCACAGCACCGAACTAATAGTTTGGGCAGTGAAGGGCAAAGGTTGGACCTTCAACTACGCAGACCTTAAGGTTGTAAATCCTGACAAGCAACTTGATGGAAGCCCGAAAATGCTTCGAGATGTTTGGAGGCTCCCTGTCGTTCAAGGCGTAGAGAGACTCCGTGGCGAAGACGGAAGGGCTTTACACCCAACGCAAAAGCCCGAAGCCTTGGTAGAGCGTTGCGTGCTTGCATCTTCGAACAGGGGCGAGCTAGTGCTTGACCCATTCTCAGGCTCCGGGACCACAGCTGTTATCTGCGCTCGTCTCGGTCGAGCATTCATCGGTTTTGAGATGGACCAGGCATACCTCACTGCGTCAAAGAAGCGCGTTGCGGCAGAGCTCAAGAAGCTAAAGAAGTAATCACTTATTGTGCTTGGCGGCTCGGCCTTGACATTCCAAAGGACCCGCATATAGTGGAGCATTTTTTGCATTAGCCGGGAAACACAGGCTCTGCTATTTTTCAGTTGCTCTTAAATCGTTTCCAGAATCATATCTATTAAGCTCCCTGAGCCTCGCACAGGGGTTTTCGATTACACAGTGGGTACTTCAGTCATTTTGACTCAACAATGGTTAATTAAGCCTCTGAGACTGTGGATAGGGACCCCACCACAACCCAAAGTATCTACGCTTTTTGGTGCGTAAATCGCGAAAAAACCCGCATAAACGAATTTTAGATTTTAGTGAGGGCCCTAACGCGCAGGAATTAGAGTCTGACCCTGAATCTTCCGTTGATTTTCTCATGTGCCTCGAACAGCTCAGAGTTAACCTTTTTGATGAGTTGACCATCTATTTGCAGTTCGAACCAAGTGTTTGGGAGGTCGCCCAGTATTTCTCGAACAGCGTCAACGACTGCGCCAGCTAAGAAGTCAGTCCTAAGCTTGCCGTGCAAAGCGTAGACGTAAGAGATTTTCTCCTTACTTGGGTTTCGCCGCCAACCTGTCAATAGCAGTGTCGATTCTTGCCACTTGGTCAGGGTGGTCTTAATAAATTGGGTCTCGGGAATATCAAACACAATTCCTCGAACTCTGTCCCAGCCACCTCTCACACTTAGCAGGGGTCCATCACTTTCATGGAAGAAGCCAATCTCAAATGTTCTATGTGGCTTACCCTCAAGAACTTCAATGGCTTGTGAGGTGACTGACACTAAGGGCGTCCAGTCTCCTCGGAAATTTGGTTTCAGTCTTGCTTTAGGCATAATGCTCCTCATTCTCAAATCAGTTGTTAGTCGTCATTAGCGTCATTGAAAACCGCTTCTTAAGGCGGAGCTGTCTACATTTGCAAACAGTGGAATAGCCGGTCACCCACTAACGGAAAATCAAGGCCCTCGTATATTTGGAACAGTAGTCATCTACTTACCACCAGCGGGCTCGGTCTGAGACACGTCAAAGCAGGTACCACAAACAGTCATGTGCATATCAAAAATCGTGAATGTTGAGTAATCGTGGACAGCACATTTGGGCGGCAGATAATCCCTTTGGGACCAGTCATTGTCGTCGTTGTACGCCCCGCTTATATAAGCGGGGGCGTCCACGTCAACAGAATCTGCCGAACTAGCCTCGGCAAGGTCAGGCGAGGTGGCAACGTCAACAAGGTAGAAGCTCAAGGCACCGCGCTTAAGCACACGGACCTCAATTAACCCTTCAGCCTCTAACTCCTCACGAGCAGTTTTGACATCAATTTTTGCTCCACCAACAGCTTTTTGAAGTTGCCCACCGTTGATTCCAGGATTCGCGCCAATCGCCTTGAGCATTCTTTCGCGAGCGACCACAACGCCGGTAACCTTCTTGCCACCCAGCTTGTAGGTTAGGACTCCAGTCTCTTTGTTAAAAGACAACATGCCGTCCTCGATATCCACATCGCGACCGATTGCAGAGAACCAGCGATTCTTGGCCTTATCCTCTTCAATCTTCATGATTGTGTCTGGGTGGTCCTCTAGGGCAGATGCTCCTCGACTCCGACTCGTGTTCCATCCAGCGTGCACAAGAATTACAACCTCAGAGATTCCTGCATCAACTTTGAAGGCCTCAATTTTCATCAAGAAATCCTTAACCTCTTCGTTGTTGAGGGAGTCTTTGCCACCGCCAGAAAAAATCCCGCTGAAGGGGTCTAAGAACAGTACTTCGATGTCATCTTCTCTACACTCGACTGCAAACTTTTTGATTGACGCGTCAGACCGAAACGGGTTGGGCTTTCCGCGCAAGTTCCAGACCGTGACTTTATTTGAAGAGCCAATTGGCGAACGTCGAAACCACCTTCTTGCTTGCTTGTCCGTAAGCTCCATGTTCACGTAGCCAATTCGACGCTTAACTGGGTTGGTATGAAACTCACCTAGGAGTGGAACCCCATGGAGATAGGAGTTCAACATGTTATAGGTGAAGGTAGTTTTACCGACCTTACGCGCCCCTACAACCGTTGATGTCGAATCGGTAGAAATAATTCCGTCCACGCGCCAATCTTCTTCTTCATCTTCTTGCTCAAGGAAATGGTCAAGCCGCACACCTGGGGGAGTCTGACCCTCTCGTTCGAACCTGCTGTCCTGGAATCGGCGATTTCCCTCCAG
>JBIIQC010000022.1:0-17457 GCA_044342295.1 Rhodoluna sp.
CAGCTGAGCTTCAAGTCGCTGGATGTGTTCATCCACCGCAGCCTTTAGCGCGACATCAAAGTGATAGCGCTCATTCAATGGAAGATGACCATATTCGATGTGTACGACATCGCGACGCATTTCTGCAATTTCATCAAGTGGGCTGTGGGTTAAGCCTCCGCCTGACTCTAGGTATTTCTGAGCCAACTTGGAGTTTCCTTGGAAGTGTAGGCGGCGAATAACTTCCCACTTTGAGATTGGGTCGCCAAATAGCCCTACGCTTTCTTCATGGGTGTAGGGATAATCGGCATATGTTTTAAAGCGTGTCCCGGTATCTGTACTTTCCCAGATTGAGATTTCGATTTCGTCAATGCCGTTTGGGCTCTTCTCAAGCTGAGTCTCGACTTCAAAGATTCCTACTGGCTCGAACACTTCCTTCCAGGAAAAGCGTTCTGCGTTTAGCTCGTTGTTAGTTGGTTTTCTCATAGTGCTCTCTCCCAAAGTGAGGGAGTTGCACCACTGGTGAACTCTGTTAAACTATTCATGTTGAACTTTCTGCACTGTCGTGCGGACCTAGAGCAGCTCCTGGCAGGGGGCTGCTTTTTTGTTTGTGGACTAATTAGCTATTCGATGTAGCAAGCCACTCATCGAGCGCCTCGGGGGAGACTCGGAAGTGGCGGCCTATTCGCACGCATTTAGGTCCTCGACCCTCGCGGTTGTATAGGTAGAGCGAACTAAGGGGAATGCCATAAATCTCGGAAATCCTCTTGAAGCTCATTTGTTCGGGCATGGGAACTCCTTTCTTAAGTTGGGGTAACTGCCATAACTGCAATCATACCGCAATCAGACAGGGTCTAGTTCAAAACTTTTCACGAATCGTTAGTCGGATAGTGGTAGTAGGGCGAAACTGTGCGGTGTGCAATTTGATGTGCTGCCGTCGATGTTTTGGGACGTTTTCTTGTGCAGTTTTCTACGTACCTAGATGCAGCTGATGCGCCCGCAAAGCAGTTGATTGCTAATGTTTGTAGTTAGGGGTAAGGGCACGTGAAGGCGTTCGAATCCCTCACTAGCCACATGGAGAGACCCGCTATCACTGGTAAAAATCAGTGCTAGCGGGTTTTTTCGTTCCCGTTTTGCAAAGTTTTGTGCTCAGGCGTCTGACTACCCAGCGTTCGTCACCCGTACCCGGGCGACCCCATCATTGCTGAGGTGCTCAATCACGAATCTCTGATGCACTGCTCGTTCGCCGGGTTGTATCAAAATGTTCATGTCGGTAGGTGAGACCCACGGCACAAAGTAGTCCTCCCGATTTGCACCTTCTGCCCTCAAAAAATAAGCCCACTGCGCCAGCTCGGTTTGCAAGTCAGTGCAGGCATCGCAACGTTGGCGATTGCTACCGGTTGTGTTAACCACATACGCCGTTAGGCCGAGCGACCCTGGCGGCAAGGAGTTATACGGCATACCAGCTCTGGCCTCGAGCACGATTATCTGATTCTCGGCAACCCTGATCATGGCCGATGCCTTTGAACCCGGATTGACGTCAATCACCGACAGATCAAACGTCACATCAAGCTGCGCTCGTCCATCAAAGCAATGAATGTGCCGATCATCTTTCCAGCCCAACACAAAAGATTCCCAGCTGGTAACGCTGTGGGCTCGATAATCACCGGGCTGGGCAAAAAACACGGAACCGTTACCGGGTGCGTGCAGCGGTATGCCTTGAAAGTGTTGCATCTCGTGCAGCACAAGCGTCATGAAATAGTTGTAGGTAAGCGGTATGGGGTTACTGAAACTCGTGGTGCCAAAGATTGGAATCGTGAAATTGCCCTGCGGGGTGGCTATCGGCTGGTTGCTTGGGTTGTATATGCCAACCTGCTTATCTTGCAGCTGCTGCGGGTAGAGCACCATCATCGCGTTGATGCTATTCAGATCAAGAGCCGTTGAGCTTACCGAAAACAATTCGGCACTCAACTCTTCGCGAGTGCGACGCAACGGCTCGGCTCCGGGGCTACCTTCACCAACGTGGTTGTATTCGGTGTAGCTCTTTGGTGCTCGCAACCAGGAATCAACAAACTCGACCTCCCAACGCAACGCGCCGTGTGTGTGACGCTCAGACCAGCGGTTCAGATAGGGCTCAATCTCGAGGTGCCAATTAGCAGGAGCCCCATCAAAACGTAAATCAGAAGGTCGTCCCTCCCCAGGCGCGTCAAAAAAGTCAAGGCCAACAATCGCAATTCGTGCGGTGCCCGAACTGGGCAGCGGGGTGTTTCGATTCTCTGTAAATCCAATCAAGTCGCCCCACCAGCGATTGGGATCATAGGGCTGTGGCACCCTACAAGCGTTCAGAGCACTCGCTCCAACAGCCGCCTCGGTGACCTCGCGAAAAGTTGTCTGAGTAGGAGCAGCAGTTTTGGTATCGACTTCACTGGGCTCACTAGTTTTAGTATCAACTCGGCTTGGCTCATCAGAGTCGGAATCAACCTCACTGGGCTGATTAGCATCGGTATCAACTCGGCTTGACTCATCACCCCCAGCGACCTTTTCTGGCTCAGCTAGAACCGCAGTCAGCGAAACAACTGCCAGTATGGCAACCAGTCCCACACCAATAGCAGCAAAAACAATCCGACGCCGAGAATCGAGTAATTGTTTGAATTGGATAACCCATTTACTAGGTTCAATCTTTGGCATCGTCGCCCCCACAGTCGATTTGACTCAACTATAAACCGAAACCAGGCGCTGCTTTAGTGCTGGTGTGACAATATTTCGTTACTTTTGTGTCACTAGCCAAAACCCTCGCGTATCTTTAAAGCTGGTGATTTTTCACCCTGCTTTAGAAAACGCCTCAAGGAGTAACCATGTCATTTCCAAGAGTTGATGGACTTAGAACCGTTGAGTTTGGAAAGCCAGGCGAATCCCGGAACAAGATTCTGGATTGCCTTTTCAATGGAAACAAAAGAGCTACCGCTGGAATGGCCGAGTACGACTACGTAGCCGAGAACGAGCCAATCGAGCATGTGGGTGAGATATTGGTAGTCGTTGGCAACAATGGTGAGAATCTAGGCCGAATCAAGGTAACGAGTGTTGAAATTGTTCGATTCGATGAGGTCCCAGACGAGTTTGCCTTAGCTGAAGCCGAAGGCGATCTATCAGGAGATGACTTCAGAAAAAGCCATGGTGACTTCTGGGCAAGTTGCGGATACGACGTAAAACCTGAGTCAGAGGTCGTATTGGTGTACTTTGATTTGGTTAGCGCAAACTAAGTTTTCGAAAAAGCTTTCACGATCCCTAGGAGCAGTTCTTGACATCAACAGTGGATTCCAGCCCTGAGCCAAAGGCAAGTGAATCAATGCCGGGCTGGAAAGGCCGAGTAACGGTATTTCTTGTCGGTCAAACAATTACTACCTTCGGATCTCTATTGGTTCAGTACGCTCTTTTGTGGCACCTAACACTAACCACCAAGTCTGGGTTGGTTCTTGCCTTAGCTGCTGTCTTTGGATTTCTGCCACAGGCAATCGTTTCGATTTTTGCCGGCGTTTGGGCTGATCGAGTAAATCGCAAGCTAATGATTATTGTTTCTGATTCCACAATCGCGCTTACAACACTTGCGCTGGCGCTGTTCATGTTGTCTGGAGTCGAAGACCTGTGGTTGATTTTCCTGGTCATGGCAGTTCGCTCTGTTGGTGCTGGAATTCAGATGCCAGCCATCTCTGCACTTATTCCACAAATTGTTCCAACCGACAAACTCATGAGAGTTAACGGCATCAATAGCAGCGTGCAGTCATCCTTACTAATTCTTGGACCAGTTGCAGCAGCGGGAATTTACTCAACAATGTCTTTGGCGGCAATTCTATTTGTCGATGTTGTGACCGCGGTCATTGGACTCTCGCTGCTCGCAACTATCGCTGTTCCAACGCTTTCTCGTGTTGCCAATAACGACAAGCCTTCTTACTTCACAGATTTGAAAGAAGGCTTGAATTACATCTTCAGTCATGACCTAGTTCGCTGGGTAATGGTTATTTACTCGATTGTGTTTTTGCTGGTTGTTGCCCCATCGAATCTTTCCCCATTGATGCTGGTTAGAACCTTTGGCGGCGATGTTTGGCTTCTAACCGTTCTTGAGCTGTCTTTTGGAATAGGTATGGTGGCTGGCGGTGCACTTATGGCAATTTTTGCCTCCAAGGTTGACCGCTTAGGAATGATGGTTGGAACTTCCATTATCTTTGGAGTTCTTGCAGTTGTCATGGGCCTCACAACCAACCTGATTCTCTTCTACACTCTGTTTTTCCTAATCGGACTAGCTGTCCCGGCGTTCTCAACTTCATCCATGACCCTGCTGCAAGAAACTGTTGAGCCGGAGCGTCAAGGACGCGTCTTTGGTTTTGTTGGCATCGTAATGGCCGTTGCCATGCCTCTTGGAATGGCGGTGCTTGGACCGCTTGCAGACATTGTCTCGGTAGAGATACTTCTGATTGCAACCGGAGCGCTGACCGTCGTCGTTGCAGTTGTTGCAATCATGTTGCCCGCGGGAAAAAGAGCTATCGCTGCAGCTCATTCCTCAACGGGAGTCACAACTAAATAGAGCTAGGCCTTAACTCTGGTTTCTAGTTTTGCTAGCTCTTCAAATAGTTGCCTGGGCATTCTCTCCCCAAACTCTTCGAAGAATTCCCTCATCGACTCAACTTCTTTGCTCCAAGCCTCCGAATCAATATCAAGCAGCTCTTCGAGAGTGCTTTCATCCACGTCGATGCCCGCAGTGTTCAGTTCACCAGCTCGTGGCACGGTACCAACAGGGGACTCTTGACCTTGATTGGTGCCTTCGAGCCTTCCGATGATCCAGTCCAGAACGCGAATGTTCTCTGCAAAACCTGGCCAAAGGAACTTGCCATTTGCACCTTTTTTGAACCAGTTCACCTGGAAAATCTTTGGAAGTTTTTCTTCTGAAGTGCGATCAGCAAAGCTCAGCCAGTGCGCAAAGTAGTCGGCCATGTTGTAGCCACAAAATGGCAACATCGCGAATGGATCATGACGGAGCTTTCCAACCGGTCCTTCAGCTGCGGCTGTTTGCTCGCTAGAAATAGTTGCTCCCATGAAGACGCCGTGCTGCCATGAAAGCGATTGGGCTACCAGTGGAACATTTTTAGCACGGCGTCCACCAAACAAGATTGCATCCAGAGGCACACCAGAGCCCTCATTCCAGTCGGGGCTAATGGTTGCAACGTTTGCTACCGGAAGGCAGAACCTTGAATTTGGATGTGCGGCGAGCGTTCCAGAATCTTCAGACCACGGTTTTCCAAGCCAATCAGTTAGTCCCTCGGGGGGTGTTTCAGTCAATCCTTCCCACCAAACGTCACCGTCTGAAGTCAAAGCGACGTTAGTGAAGATAACGCCACGGCTCATGGATTCCACTGCAGCGCTGTTGGTGGTTGCAGTAGTTCCTGGTGCAACACCAAAGATTCCATACTCTGGGTTCATTGCCAAAAGTCGACCATCGGGGCCTGGCCTCATCCAAACAATGTCATCACCAAGGGTTTCAACTTTCCAACCTGGAATTGACGGGCGGAGCATTGCAAGGTTTGTTTTGCCACAGGCCGAAGGAAATGCTGCAGCGATGTGAAACTTGGCACCCGTTGGACTAGTTAGCCTAATGAGCAGCATGTGCTCTGCGAGCCAACCCTCAGCTCTTCCCATAACTGAACCAATTCGAAGTGCCATAGCTTTTTTACCCAGCAGTGAATTACCGCCGTATCCAGAACCGAAAGACCAAATCTCTCTAGTTTCTGGATAATGAACAACGTGCACTTTGTCCGGGTTGCAGGGCCAGCTGACATCTTCGATCTTGTTGCCATGATCATCAATTAGCGGGCTACCAACAGAGTGAACTGCAGGAACCCACCTGGCTCCTGCTTCAATTCGTTTTGTCACTTCTGGTGAAACCCTGGTCATGATGTGCATCGAGGCAACAACATAGGGGGAGTCTGTAATCTCTATGCCGTACTGAGTAAATTCAGAACCAATGGGACCCATCGAAAACGGAATAATGTACATCACTCGCCCGCGCATGCTTCCGGTGAAGTTTTCTTGCATCAGAGCGCGCATGGCTTTTGGGTCCATCCAGTTATTGGTTGGACCGGCGTCTATTTCAAGTTCAGAGCAGATAAAAGTTTTCTCTTCAACTCTGGCAACATCTCTGGGATCAGTCCTAGATAAAAAGCTATCTGGACGAAGTTTTGTATTTAGGGGGATTAGTGAACCGTTTGCTACAAGCAGGTTCTTGATTGACTCAAACTCTTGCGCTGATCCGTCGCACCACTTTATAGAGTCGGGATTGGTTAGAGTGGCAATCTGCTCTACCCAATCGGTAACGCTAGTAACAGCCACTCAATCCTCCTTGACGAGTAGCCCCAGTCTAATACCCTGAGAATTCCAATGCTTGGGCAGCTTTTGTGGCCTGAAGTTAGAGCGGATACCGGCTCCAAAGCGTGCTTAGTGGGACAATAAATTCATTCACAAATCAAAGGATCAATCTTGAACAACATTGCTTCATTTATCACTGGACGCAAAACCTCTTGGGTCACACTACTTATTGGACTCATTTTTGCGGTTCTGGCTTTTGGCCCCTTGAGTGCTCCAGAGTCAGATAACGCTCCAACAGATGGACTTCCAGCCAATAATGAGACCGTGCTTGTAAACAAGGCACTAGAAGATCTTCCAGGAACTGATGGCACAGTTGCCGTAGTTGTTTACTCTTCAGACAGCAAGCTAACAGAGGATCAGGAACTTTGGATAACTGGAACCTTTGATCCAATTGTTCAAGGTTTTGTTGATGGCGCAAGCGACAAGTTTTTGGATTACACATCAGGGGAACTAAACGGTGAGGCGTTTGTTCCACCGGCTCAAGTTTCAGACGACGGCAAAGTTGCTGTTATAACGGTTCCTCTAGAGGAAATAGAAGAAACAGCAGAACGTGCTGAGCGCATGGCCGAAATGCGTGCGCTTGCTAAAGAAGATATGCCAGCTGGTCTTGAGGTATTCATCACCGGTCCCGAAGGTTTCCAGGTTGACATCGCAGGAGTCTTCGCGGGTGCTAACTTCACACTGCTACTTTCAACAGTTATCATCGTTGCCGTACTTCTACTAATCACCTATCGCTCACCGGTGCTTTGGCTTGTGCCACTTATTGTTATTGGTGTTGCAGACGGAATGGCCGCTCAGATTGCTCCACAACTGGCAACAATATTTCTAGGGAGCCCGGCTGATGGTTCAATCACGGGTATCTTGTCAGTTCTAGTATTTGGTGCTGGTACCAACTATGCACTGTTGCTGATTGCTCGCTATCGCGAAGAGTTGCTGCTAAATGAAGATCGCCACCAGGCGATGAACAAGGCACTTCGAGGTGTAACACCGGCGGTGTTGGCATCTGGAGGAACCGTTGCTCTTGCACTTCTTACTTTGCTATTTGCACAACTTGGGGGCAACCGCACGCTAGGGCTTGTGGTTGCCGGTGGAATCATAATGGCGATGTTCGCAGCGTTGGTTGTACTGCCAGCTGCGATTGTGGTTTTTGGTCGCGGTTTGTTCTGGCCATTTGTTCCAAAATTCGGTGGGGTCAACAAGTCTGAGAAGGGCCTCTGGGCCAAGCTTGGACGCGGCGTTAGCAAGCGTCCAGTTATTGTCTCGATCGCAGGTTTTGTAATCTTGGCAATCTTGAGCTTTGGTGCAACAGGTGTAAAGGTTGGTTTATCTTCCACTGAGCAATTCCGAGTGGCACCAGAAGCAGCCGTTGGCCAGGACGTGCTGGCTGAGGCATTCCCGGCAGGTTCAACATCTCCAGCGATTGTTATTTCCAATAACGGCTACGAAGACAAAGTGGCGGCTGCAGCTGAAAAAGTAAGCGGTGTTGCTGAGGTGACCATCGGGGACAGCACCTCAGAGATAACCAAAATCGATGTTGTTCTAGATGCTGAATCACAGTCTGAAGAAGCGTATGTGATTATTCGTGAACTTCGTCAAGAACTTGGTGCCATCGAAGGTGCAGATGCACTGGTTGGTGGCCTGGATGCTCAGCGTCTAGATGTCAAGGACACCTACGCATCCGATCAGCTCACGGTTATTCCGATGATCTTGATTCTGGTATTCCTAGTGCTGGTTCTATTGCTTCGATCACTGGTAGCACCAATCTTGCTACTACTTACCGTGGTCGCGTCCTTCTTCTCCGCGATTGGCGCAAGCTGGCTGCTATTTGAGAACGTATTTGGATTGCCAGCTTTAGATTTGTCGGTTTTCCTATACAGCTTCCTGTTCCTTGTGGCCCTGGGTGTTGATTACAACATCTTCTTGGTAACTAGAGCGAAGGAAGAAGCTGAGAAGCTCGGGCTGAAAGAAGGAATGATTAAGGCTCTTGCTTCAACAGGTGGCGTTATCACCAGTGCGGGTATCTTGCTTGCAGCAGTGTTCGCCGTTCTTGGCGTGCTACCGCTAATTGCTCTCTACCAAATTGGAATCATCGTGGGTATCGGTGTATTGCTAGACACCCTCTTGGTAAGAACAGTTATTGTGCCTTCCCTTGCGTTCATCACCGGAAAGTATTTCTGGTGGCCAAACCACAAGAAGGCTAAGGCCTAATCCAAGCGCACTGATTGGTTTCTAGTTGCTTGCCACTTAGTGGCTCGCTAGAAATCAGGACCTCAAAACTAGACAGGTCAATTGGCTGTTCTCCGAAGTTGTAGACGATCTTTACCCCAGAGTTTTCATAGCCAAGAGCGTCTGGGCCGAGGTGCTCAACTAGCCAACCAAATGAGCCTTCACCAAGACCAAGTTGTTTTCTCAAACCGAGGGCAGCTTTGTAAAGAGCAAGAGTTGAGCCAGGATCTTTTTCTTGAAGGGAACGAGAAAGATCTTTGTAGCTAGCTGGCTGCGGTAACCAGCTCTTTCCTGATGCACTAAAGCCACTTGATTTTCCCTCTGGCTCCCAAGGAAGTGGAATACGGCATCCGTCACGGCCAACTCTTTGGCCGTTGGTTCTAGCAAAGGTTGGGTCCTGACGGTAGACGTCTTCGAGTGTTGTGTGCTCGGGAAGACCGAGCTCCTCGCCCTGATACAGGTAACTGGCTCCTGGAAGCCCGAGCATAAAAAGAGTCGCACCTTTTGCAACTCTTAGCCCCAATTTGGAATCAGGTTGTGGCTGATTTGCACCAACACCATCTGATGCCGTGGCCCGCCCATAGTCACCACCAAATCTAGAAGCATGTCGAATAACGTCGTGGTTATTGAGCACCCAGGTCGATGGGGCACCAACCCCATCGAAAGCTTTGAAAGATTCATTGATGGCATCAAAAAGCGTTTTTGGATCCCAACCAGCGTCTAGAAAACGAAAGTTAAACGTCTGGTGAAACTCGTCTGGTCTGACCCACTTAGCCATCAGAGAAAGTGGATAAACGTATGCCTCGCCACACATAGCTCTATCGCCGGGGTAGCTTTCTAAAATCTTGCGCCAGTTTCTAAAGATTTCATGAACTTCTTCTTGGAACCACATCGGGGGATTCTCTCGCCCCTCTATGAATCCAGCCCCAGCTTCTTCAACGTAAGGGTGATCAGGTAGACCCACAGCTTTAGCCATTGCGTGCGGCTGATCCACTCGGAAGCCATCCACTCCTCTATCGAGCCAAAACTTCAAGATCTCTTCAAACTCCAACTGCACTTGTGGATTTGCCCAGTTCAAATCTGGCTGCGAAGAATCAAATAGATGAACAAACCACTGCCCAGGTTTGCCATCACTTTCTGTGATCCTGGTCCAAGCGGGTCCACCAAACATTGAGACCCAGTTATTTGGAGGTAGCTCGCCGCTATCTCCTTTTCCATCCTTGAAGTGATAGAACGCACGCTCGGGCGAACCGGGTTCTGCAGCTAATGCTCTCTGGAACCACTGATGCTGATCAGAGCTGTGATTTGGAACTAAATCAATCATTACCCGCAGGCCAAGTGAATGAGCCTTGTCTAGAAGATCATCAAAATCACTTAGCGTTCCAAAAATTGGATCAACGTCCACGTAATCCGATACGTCATAGCCGCCATCTTTTTGGGGCGAAGAATAAAAAGGGGAAAGCCAAATCGCATCAATGCCAAGAGCTGCTAGGGAGTCCAGTCTCGAAGTGATTCCCTTTAGGTCCCCAAGACCATCACCATCGGAGTCAGCAAATGATCGGGGGTAGATCTGATAGATAACCCCGGAGCGCCACCACTGAGAACCAGGTTGAGCCAGATGGGTTACTAGAGCTTGATCCATGCGCTCTGGTTTGCCTCGAGTTGCCCTTCAGCACTTAGTGAGTTCTGTGTGGAGACAATGACTTCTCCAGCTGGAACAGACACTAATTCAGGACCAAAGTTGCTTAGCACCAAGACATTGTTGTTTACGTACGCCAGTGTGTTTGCAGAAGAATACTCCGGAGCCCAGCGGAACTCACCGGAACCAAGAGCTAACTTCTTTCTTTCAGCAATTAGTTTCTTGTATAGCTCGAGAGTGGAACCGGCAACGCCTTCTTGAACATCTCTTGCATACTTCTTGTAAGTTGCCGGAGCAGGTAACCAAGATTCACCGGTTGAGTTAAAGCCAAAGGAAGTTCCACCGTCTGCTTCCCAAGGAAGTGGAACTCGACAACCGTCTCTGCCAACGCGCTCACCATTGGTTCTGGCAAATGTTGGATCTTGACGATACT
Source organism: Rhodoluna sp. (assembly GCA_044342295.1). Classification (GTDB taxonomy): domain Bacteria; phylum Actinomycetota; class Actinomycetes; order Actinomycetales; family Microbacteriaceae; genus Rhodoluna. Next base: position 10,692 of record JBIIQC010000022.1, read on the forward strand.
TGCCTTCAAGTGTGGTGTGTTCTGGAAGACCCAGCTCTTCACCTTGGTACAGGTAAGCGCCACCAGGAATACCGAGCATAAATGCGGTCGCAGCGCGACCTCTTTTTTGTCCTAATTCTTCATTCGGCTGTTCCATACCAGGACCAATACCCGAGCCTTGTGGTGGAGGGGTCTCAACACCGAATCTCGAAACGTGACGAATCACATCGTGGTTTGAAAGCACCCAGGTTGATGGAGCCCCAACTGAACCAAAGGCCTCAAGTGATTCGGTGACTACTTTTACCAGCGGCTCTTTCGCCCAAGGAGTCTCTAGGTAACCGAAGTTAAAGGTCTGGTGATACTCATCGGGTCTTACCCATTTGGCCATTCGCGATAGCGGCAAAACCCAAGCCTCGGCACACATTGCCCGATCGTCATACTCGTCCAGAATCTTTCTCCAGGAACGGATGATGTCGTGGACACCTTCTTGACCCCAGAACGGATGCGGTTTGTTCGGATCGTGCTCCGTGGTCTGAATCGTGGACAGATCAACATCGGGTAAGCCAGCAGCCTTCACTAGAGAGTGGGCTACGTCAATGCGGAATCCATCAACACCCTTGTCGAGCCAAAAGCGAAGCACGCCAGCAAAGAACTCGTGAACCTTTGGGTTTTCCCAATTGAAATCCGGCTGTGAAGAATCAAAGAGGTGTAGGTACCACTGACCCAAAGAACCATCCGCTTCAGTGATTCTGGACCAAGCCTGACCACCAAATACGGACTCCCAGTTATTTGGCGGTAGCTCACCGTTTTCGCCCTTGCCGTCGCGGAACATATACATGTCCCGCTCTGGAGAACCAGGAGCAGCCTTTAGAGCAGCTTGAAACAATTCGTGCTGATTGGAAGAGTGATTAGGAACTAGGTCAACAATGATTCGGATGCCAAGCGATTTAGCTTTAGCCAGCAGCTTGTCAAAGTCTGCGTTTGACCCAAATAGTGGATCGATTGACTTGTAATCAGAGACGTCGTAGCCAGCGTCTTTTTGAGGAGACTTGAAAAAAGGTGAGAACCAAATGGCGTCGATGCCAAGGGATTGGAGACTCTCTAGTCTGGACTCGACACCTTTTAGGTCACCGATTCCATCGCCATCACCATCGGCAAATGAGCGAGGGTAGATCTGATAGATAACTGCGGTCTGCCACCACTTGGGCTGCTTGATTGATTGATGCAAAATAGTCGAATCCATGCCCATAAGCCTAGAACAAGTGCCACCTAGAACTGTTTGCTAGCCCTATTCCAGCCGTGCTAATCTGCTTTAGTTGCTAGGTTCAATCCAAAAACGCCCCGATAGCTCAGTGGTAGAGCACTTCCATGGTAAGGAAGGGGTCGACAGTTCAATCCTGTCTCGGGGCTCGACTAATAAGCTAACAAAAGAAGTACAACTGTTTAGTCCCCGGCGGGGTAGCTCAGGTGGTTAGAGCACACGACTCATAATCGTGGGGTCGCGGGTTCGAGTCCCGCCTCCGCTACCAAATCAATCAACGGGTGATTCCCCAAGGACCTAGATACAGTTAACAAATGGTCAATCCAGCTATCGAAGGCAAAATTTACCCAAGGACTTCTAGTTACCTTGTTGGCCGCGAAAAAATCCGCGAATTTGCCAAAGCAGTTTTCTCAAAAGACCCAGCAAATCTAGACCTAGAGGCGGCCATCAAACACGGCTATAAAGACCTAATCGCCCCACCAACTTTTGCCGTGGTGATCCAAGAGCGCTCGCTAACTCAGGTTATTTCCGACAAAGAAGCGGCACTAGATTTCTCCAGGGTTGTTCACGGCGACCAGCGCTTTATTCACGTCAGACCCATTGTCGCCGGCGATGAGCTCACCAGCGAACTCAAGGTAGCCAGCGTCAAACAGCTTGCTGGAAACTCCATGGTCAGCTTCGAAACTCAGATCTTTGACGCGGGCCAGGATCTTGTCTGCACAGCCATTTCCACCCTCGTGGTTCGAGGTGAAGCGTGATGCTAACTGTCGGGCAGGAGCTACCAACCAAAGAATTCCACTTCACACGAGACAGCCTGGTTCGCTACGCCGGAGCCTCAGGGGATTTCAACGCCATTCACTACCGTGACGATGTAGCGCAAGCGGTCGGGCTACCAGGAGTGCTGGCTCACGGAATGCTAACCATGGGTGCAGCCGTGCAGAGTGTTGTTGATTTTCTAGGAGATAGTGGCAAGGTCTTGGACTACCAGGTTCGCTTCACCAAGCCAGTTCTAGTTGATGCCACCCAGGGCGCAACTTTGGTTGTGAACGCCTCGGTAGTTGAAATAGATGAGGCAGCAAAGGTTGCACGAATTGACCTGTCGGCATCCTGCGATGGAGTGGTGGTTCTAGGAAAAGCACAAGTTCGAGTGAGTATCTAGTGACCAAGCTTTCAGAACTAACATCCATGCGCGTTGGCGGCGAGCCAGCAGAGCTGACAGTTTGCGAAACTAGAGAGAAGCTAATCGAAACCACCAAGAAGGTTTGGGCTTCGGGTGAAGACTGGTTATTACTTGGCGGCGGAACCAACATGGTGGTTTCAGAAAGCATCGAAGATCTTTCCGTTATCCAAATCAAAACCAAGGGCATCGAAAAAAGCACCGTTGGCGACAAGCAGATCTGGCGAGTCCAAGCCGGTGAAGATTGGGATGAGCTAGTAGCTAAAACCGTTAGCGAAGGCCTTGCTGGCATTGAAGCCATGAGCGGTATTCCAGGAAGCGTTGGAGCATCGCCAGTTCAAAACATCGGGGCTTACGGCCAAGAACTAAGTGATGTGTTTTTGCGTGCAGAGTTTTTAGATTACGAATCAGGCGAGCTAGTAATTCTTGAGCCAAAAGAGATGAAATTTGGTTATCGAGACAGTGCCATCAAAAAAGGCAAGCTGGGACTTATCACTTGGATTGAAATTGAATTAATCGATCTAGCTGGAAAAGCCAGACCGCTATATTCAGGACAAATTGCTAAAGATCTAAATTCTGAAATGGGCGCTCAGCCAAGCTTGGTTCAGGTTCGAGATTCTGTTTTGAAACTCCGTGCCGCAAAGTCCATGGTGCTAGATCCGAGTGACCCAAACAGCGTGAGCTGTGGCAGCTTCTTTACTAACCCAATCGTTAGTGACACATTCGCCAGAACACTTCCTTCGGATGCTCCGTCTTGGGAAACGCCAGAAGACGACGGGCTCACAGTCAAACTAAGCGCAGCATGGTTGATTGAACAATCTGGAATCGATAAAGGCTTTAGCTTGCCAGGTTCAAAAGCTTCCATTTCTCAAAAGCACGCTCTGGCAATAACCAATCGTGGTGGGGCAACAGCAGACGAAATAGTCGAGCTCGCAAGATACATTCAAGAACGAGTTGCAGCGAAATTTGGAATCAATTTGGTTCCAGAACCAAACCTGATTGGGTTTTAGCTAAAGAGTTTCTGAAGGCGCTGGATGCCTTCAAGAATTGGCTCATCGCCGAGTGCATAGCTCATACGAACATAACCCGAAGGTCCAAACGCTTCTCCAGGAACTAGAGCAACTTCAACTTGCTCCAAGATGAAATCACAAAGCTCCAAAGAAGTGTTGATCTGCTTTCCGTTCCAAGTTTTTCCAAGCAGACCTCGAACGTCCGAGTAAACATAGAAAGCACCTTCTGGCATTGGAGCTAGCCAGTTATCGATTTTGCCAAGCTCGGAAACAGCAAGCTTTCGTCTTCTATCGAAAGCTTGCAGCATGTTCTGAACTTCGTCCTGCGGTCCAGTAAGGGCAGCAAGCGCGGCTTTCTGGGCAATGTTGTTCACGTTTGATGTCAGGTGCGACTGCAAGTTAGCAGCTGCCTTCATGGCATCCACTGGTCCTGTCATCCAACCAAGACGCCATCCGGTCATCGCGTAGCTCTTAGCAACACCGTTGACCAAAATGGTGCGGTCAATCATCTCTGGAACTACCTCTGTTATCGAATACGCTTTTGCACCTTCATAAACCAGGTTCTGGTAAATCTCGTCGGTGATTACCCACAAGTCGTTCTTGTGCGCCCAGTTACCAATAGCTGCTATTTCTTCTTTCGAATAAACAGCACCGGTTGGGTTAGAAGGTGAACACATCAGTAGCACCTTGGTGCGAGAAGTCTTTGCTTTATCTAGCTGTTCAACGGTGACCTTGTAGTCTTGGTCACTTCCTGCAAAGACTTCAACTGTCTTGCCGCCTGCTAATGCAATTGCCTCTGGATAAGTAGTCCAGTAGGGAGAAGGTAGAAGCACTTCATCGCCTTGATCAAGCAAAACAGCAAAGGCTTGATAAACCGCTTGCTTACCACCGTTAGTAACCACGACCTGGTTAGCAGTAACTTCTGTGCCAGAGTCTCTAAGGGTCTTTTGAGCGATGGCTTCACGAAGATCTGGAAGACCAACCGCTGGGGTATAGCGATGGTTCTTAGGGTCTAAAACTGCCTTGGCGGCTGCTTCAACGATGTGAGCCGGGGTTGGAAAGTCCGGTTCTCCAGCTGCGTAGCTAATTACTGGTCGACCCTCGGCCTGTAAGGCCTTGGCCTTGGCATCGACTTTCAGGGTCGCAGACTCAGCTATGGCAGCTATTCGTTTGGAGATTCGGGAGGCGTTCACGTATCTAAGCCTAGCTTGGAGCCTTCGGGTAAGGATCGACCCTTTGCAATCTGGTGGCAGTCAGATTAGAGTAGGACTCAGTAGTTGACAGCTGCGGGAAGCCTAATCTGGCAAATTATCCATATTTTAGATTCAATCTAGAAGTGTGTCATTTGCCGCTTTGGTCAACGAAGCTGTTTAGCCCCTAAAGGGCGGTGGCTCAATTGGTAGAGCAGCGGTCTCCAACACCGCAGGTTGCAGGTTCGAGTCCTGTCCGCCCTGCAGACAACGATAGATCGGAAAGAAGTAGTAATGGCAGATGAGCTTCAGCCAGCAGAGGACTTGGTCGTAAAGGCCAAGGCCGATCGCGCTGCAACTCGTAACATCTTCGGCCGCATGGTTCTGTTTTTCAGACAGGTCCTAGCCGAGCTTCGCAAGGTTACTAAGCCAACCTACAAAGAGCTTGTTAGCTTCACCGGAGTTGTTCTAGCTTTCGTGGTTGTAGTGATGGCAATACTTGCCGGCATGGACTTCGTTTTCCTAAACCTCGTTACATTCACCTTCACACCAACAAACTAGCTTCAGACAAGGAAACCTCAATTGAGCGAGATCGAACAGACAGAACTCGAGACCGAGAACACTTCGGCACCTGCAGCAGCTTTTTCTGCTGTTGAAGAAGTGACCGCGGTTGCAACCCCAGAAGCTCCTGTTGAGACACCTTCTTTTGGAAACACTCCTTACCAAGCCCCTGAGGGAACCCCAGAGGCACCAGTGTCAGAAGAGTTTTTTGTTGAAGACGCTGCCGTTGTAGCAGAAACAGATTCGGTTGCTGAAGAAAGCCCTTCTGTAGAAGTTTCTGAAGAGCCAGCTAAGGACGAGGACCCATACCGTGTGTTCAAGGCCGAGCTGCGCTCGCAACCTGGAAAGTGGTTCGTTGTTCACTCCTACGCAGGATACGAAAAGCGTGTGAAGCAGAACATCGAAAACAGAAAGCTTGCTATCGATGGCGGAGACAAGATCTTCCAGATCGAGGTTCCAATGGAAGACACCATTGAAATCAAGAACGGTCAGAGAAAGCTAATCTCCAAGGTTCGCATCCCAGGCTATGTTCTAGTTCGCATGGAAATGACCGAAGAGTCTTGGTCACTTGTTCGTCACACCCCAGCCGTAACTGGTTTCGTTGGAAACTCTCAGAACCCAACACCACTTCGTCCTGACGAAGCATTCGAGATGCTAAAGACTCTTTACGTTCTTCCTGAAGAGGCAACAGCTAAGGCTGCGGTCAAGGGAACTCAGATGGTTAAGGGCAAGGCAAGAGCTGTCCCAATCAAGATCGATTTCAAGGTTGGCGAGTCCATCATGATCAAGGACGGATCCTTCGCGGGTCTTCCTGGAACAATTTCTGAAATCAAACCAGAGTCTGGAAAGCTCACCGTCTTGGTTTCTCTATTCGAGCGAGAGACTCCAGTGGAGCTTGGCTTCGAACAAGTCGGACCACTGAACTAAAGATTTATCTAAACCACTAAAAAAGGAAAAGTAAGCAAATGGCACCCAAGAAAAAAGTCACTGGAATGATCAAGCTTCAGATCCAGGCAGGCGCTGCTAACCCAGCCCCACCAATCGGTCCTGCTCTAGGTCAGCATGGTGTGAACATCATGGAGTTCTGCACCGCGTATAACAACGCAACTGCAGACCAAAAAGGAAACGTTGTTCCGGTTGAGATCACCGTTTACGAAGACCGTTCCTTCACCTTCATTCTCAAGACTCCTCCAGCAGCTGAGCTAATCAAGAAAGCTGCAGGAGTAGCCAAGGGTTCCTCAACCCCTCACACTGACAAGGTGGCGCACCTATCAAAGGAGCAGCTACTAAAGATTGCCGAGACCAAGATGGCTGACCTAAACGCCAACGACGTCGAAGCAGCAGCAAAGATCATCGCCGGAACCGCCCGCTCCATGGGTATTACCGTCGACGCCTAGAACCTTAGGCAAAAGCACCACCTGTACCAAAAGCAATAAAAAAACTAAAGAAGTCGTGGGAGAACCAGATCGGTTCGCTAACCACAACTGTGACCAGAAAAGGAATAACAGCACATGCCAAAAAGATCAAAGGCTTATCTAGAAGCCGCAAGCAAAATCACCGAGGGTAAGTTCTATACCCCAGCCGAGGC
>JBIIQC010000002.1:0-65526 GCA_044342295.1 Rhodoluna sp.
CCTGCGTTCTATCTGTCTTCCAAAGATAAAAGGTAATAAAGATGCTCATGAAAGTCAGCATCGCAAGAGCTGAGGTACCGATAGGTTCCCAACCTCCGTAGGTTAGAAACCACCAAACTGCGTATACCCCTGTAATCAAGGCGAAGAAGGCGGTCATGATGAACCACATGCTCACATTGGCCTTCATGACTACTTCCTTTCTTCGCTCGCTGCTGCTTTAGCCTCAGCAGATGCGTGTTCAGGGTGATGTAGATCGAAAGCTGGAGACTCAGATCTGATTCTAGGAATTGAATGGAAGTTGTGACGAGGGAATGGACTTGATGTTGCCCACTCCAAGCTTCTTCCATAACCCCATGGGTCATCCAAAGTAACGTTAGGTGCCCTTCGAGCTGTTACATAAAGGTTCCAAAAGAACGGAATCATGGAAAGAGCTAGAAGTATTGAGCCTCCCGATGAAACCATGTTCATCCAAGTGAAGCCGTCCTCGGGTAGGTAGGTTGCATATCTTCTTGGCATACCAATAACGCCTAGCCAGTGCTGCACTAAGAAGGTGATGTGGAAACCAAAGAACAAAATCCAGAATTGGATCTTGCCAAGACGCTCATCGAGCATCTTTCCGGTGAACTTTGGCCACCAGAAGAAGAATCCAGCAAACATAGCAAACACCACTGTTCCAAAGACCACGTAGTGGAAGTGAGCCACTACGAAGTAGCTATCAGATAAGTGGAAAGTTAGCGGTGGCGAAGCAAGAATCACTCCGGTCAAACCACCAAAGATAAATGTGGTCAAGAAGCCCAGGCTGTAAAGCATCGGAGTCTCAAAAGTAATTGACCCTCGCCACATCGTGCCAATCCAGTTGAATATCTTCACACCCGTCGGAACCGCAATCAACATGGTCGTGAAAGCAAAGAACGGTAGCAACACAGAGCCGGTTACGTACATGTGATGAGCCCACACTGTCATTGACAAAGCGGCGATTGCAATCGTTGCAAAAATTAGTGTCTTGTAACCAAAGACAGGCTTGCGGCTAAAGACCGGGAAAATCTCCGAAACGATTCCAAAAAATGGCAACGCAATGATGTAAACCTCAGGGTGCCCAAAGAACCAGAACAAGTGCTGCCAAAGCATTGGGCCGCCGTTAACGGGATCAAAGATGTGAGCACCGAATCGACGGTCGGCACCAAGAGCAAACAATGCAGCAGCCAAAGGAGGGAATGCCATGATTACCAAAATTGAAGTAACTAGTGTGTTCCAGGTGAAAATTGGCATCCGGAACATCGTCATGCCAGGAGCACGCATGGTCAAGATTGTGGTGATGAAGTTGACTCCACCCATGATTGTTCCAAAACCGCTAAGCGCTAGACCAAAGACCCACAGGTCTCCACCTATTCCCGGCGAGAACGTCGTATTCGATAAGGGCGCATATGCGAACCACCCAAAGGATGCGGCGCCTTGTGGAGTAAAGAAGCCAGACACCGCTACCAGGCTTCCGAAGAAGAAGAACCAGAAAGCAATCGCGTTCAGACGCGGAAATGCGACATCCGGTGCACCGATTTGCACAGGCATCAATACGTTTGCAAAGCCAGCAAATAGCGGAGTTGCAAACATTAGAAGCATGATGGTTCCGTGCATTGTGAACAGCTGATTGTACTGCTCTTTAGTCTGAACGATGTCAAGACCTGGCAAAGTTAACTGAGCCCGAATTAACAGAGCCATAACTCCAGCAATAAGGAAGTAAATGAAGGAAGTAATTAGATAGAGGTAGCCGATTTTCTTATGATCGGTTGTGGTAATCCAGTCAACAATAATTTCACCCTTGGATCTTTTCCGAGGTGACTGGTATCCGCCGCTTTGCCTGGTGTCAGTTAGGGTTGCCATCTGCCTATCCTCTAATCTCTAATTTCAGGATCGTCGCCTGGAAGATTCTGGTTTCTATCAAGTGAAGAATCAAGCTGACCTGTTTGACCCTTAGCCGCCAAGGATGCAAGATAGCTGTCGTACTCCGCTTGAGAAACAACTTTGACCTGGAACAACATCATGGAGTGGTATTCACCACAAAGCTCAGCACACTTACCCATGTAGGTGCCTTCAACTTGAGGTGTGAAGTACATGTGGTTGGTTTTTCCAGGGAACATGTCTTTTTTGTACAAGAAATCAATTACCCAGAAGGAGTGAATCACGTCTCTTGAGGAAAGATCTATCTGAACGGTTTTTCCAACCGGCAGGTACAAAGCTGGCAGTGTCTCAGGCACGCCTTCTTGCCCCTCAAACTGTGCTTGGATTCCAGATTCGTAAACGTTGGCGTCAACATAGTTGAAATCCCAGCTCCACTGCTTTCCAATAACCTCGATAACCACGTCAGGGTTCTCGGTAGGTTGCTCGATCGCGGCAATATCTCTGGCTGTGAAAGCAAAGAACCCGATAACCAAAATCAAGGGAATAACGGTGAAGAGAACTTCAATTGGGTTGTTGTAGCGCAACTGAGCTGGCATGCCGGTTTCGCCCTTGCGGCGACGATAAACCACTATTGCCCAGCCCATAAGAGCCCAAGCAATTATTCCAACAAGCCAGAGAATGATCCAAGCGGTAGTCCACAACCCCACAATTCGGTCTGTGTGATTGGTTACTCCTGGAACTCCGGGGAGCCATCCGCGAACAAAGTCATCGGTACAACCCGTCAATAGAAGAACTAGGCCAGTGGCGCCAGGAATGGCTAACCATTTTGAACGATTCTTCAATTAAAACTAGTCCTTTTGCTGAGTAGAGCTTGTGACTTAAGTCTAAGTCAGTGTTTTGGGAATCCTCGCCAAAACACCAATAAACACTTGGGTTATTGGACGTTTAGGCAATCATTAGTTAGTTGAAAGAGTCTCCGCAAGCGCATGAACCAGCTGCGTTTGGGTTGTCAATCGTGAAGCCTTGCTTCTGGATGGTGTCCTCGAAATCAATGGAAGCGCCTTCAAGATAAGGAACGCTCATTTTGTCCACAACAACCTCAACATCGTCAAACTTTGCGATAGCATCGGTGTCTTCCAGTACCTCATCAAAGAAAAGTTGATAGATCAATCCAGAACAACCACCAGGCTGAACTGACACTCTCAGCCTGAGATCATCTCGTCCCTCTGCGCTGATAAGGCTTTTCACCTTGTTTTTAGCGGTATCGGTTAGCTTTACGCCGTGAGTAAGGGTTTGTTCCATTGAAATCTCCTTGGAGTATCTTCTTTGTTGTTACAGTCTATCCCAGCTCTAGGAATTAGAGCTGAAGTTGGTTTCCGCCGAGCAGAATAAGGGCCTGAGCGATGATGGCCTTGCGAAGGGTTTCGATATCGAGGCTCTCATTCGGCGAATGAGCCCTGGAATCTGGGTCCTCCACCCCAGTAACCAAAACTTGGACTCTGGGAAATACTGCCTCTAGGTCGGCAATAAACGGAATGGAGCCACCGATACCGATATCTACACTGTCAATCCCGTAAGCGGATCTCAACGCTCTGGATGCTAGGTCCTTGGCCCAACCGGACTCCCCCAAACTGAAGGGTTTACCAAGCTCAACCGCCCCAAAATCGATTTGGGCACCAAGAGGATTGTGGGTCAAGATGTGTGACTTTAGGGCCTCCAGAGCCTCACTGGGTACCTGTCCGGGGGCAATTCGGAGGCTCAGCTTGGCTTTGACACTTGGAATCAGGGTGTTAGAAGAGATTGCCACAGAGGGGTAATCCAAGCCAATCAAGGTAAGCGAAGGCTTGGTCCAGAGCCTGCCGAGAATTCCTCCATCACCTATAGGCAAAGTGGAGGGCAACAGCCCAGAATCTGCCCTTAAATCCTGCTGAGAATAAGCTAAATCTACAGAATCTGCCGAAATTAGACCCAAAATGGAGACTGAACCATTTTCATCCCACATGGAGCCCAGAATCTTCGTCAGTGCGAGCATGGCATCCGGGACTGCTCCCCCGTACATGCCGCTATGGACCGCGTGATCCAAGGTTCTGACCTCAAATTCAAGCGAAACAAGGCCTCTAAGCGTGGTTGTTATGGCCGGGACCTCTGTTGTCCAGTTCCCCGAGTCCGCCACAATTATCACATCGGAGGCCAGCTTGGCTTTATGTTCAACCAAGAAGTTGGCGAAGGAGGGAGACCCTGCCTCCTCCTCGCCTTCGACAAATACCACCAACCCAAGATCAAAATCATTGTTCGTGATTTCACGAAGTGCCTTGACCGCGTAGACGTGTGAAATGACGCCTGCTTTGTCGTCTGCGGCCCCGCGACCATACATCCGACCATTTCGAATTTCGGTCTTAAACGGTTCAGACTCCCAAAGCTCATCGGCTCCAGGGGGCTGAACATCGTGATGAGCGTAAAGCAAAATTGTCGGTTTAGAGTTTCGAGCTGCTCTAGTTGCAACTACAGCTGGCGCACCCTCTGGCCCAGCTGGGGTTGCCGATCGCAAAATCTCAACTGATTCAAAAACATCTGTTTCGCGAAGCAATTTGGCAACGGCCTCAGCGCTTCGATCAAGCTCGGTCGCGTCAAAAGCTTCCCAGGCAATTCCAGGAATACTCACCAGAGCCGATAGCTTTTCTAGGGCCTCAGTAAAGGCGCCCTCGGTGTATTTCTGGACGGCTTCAACGTCAGCTTGGCTAATCGGCAGTGGGGTGATTGTCATAAGGGTAATCTTAAAGGCATAACCCAAAGAATTGAGAATTAATGTCTTCGACACCTAAGCAGCAACCTGAGACCCCGAAGAACGGAAAAGGTCGTCCAACTCCAGCAAGGAAGCAGCAGGAGCAGCTTAGAAGAAAGCCGGTTGTAGGTAACAAGAGTCCGGAGGCCAAGAGGGCTGCCAAGAAAGTTCTAAACGCAGAACGGGCTAAGGCACGTGAGGGTTTGGCCAACGGCGAGGATCGCTACCTGACCATTAGAGACCGCGGACCACAGCGAAGACTGGCCAGAGATGTCGTAGATTCACGCTTCACAGTTGGAGAACTAGTTCTACCAATGCTGTTCTTGGTTATCATCGTCTCTTCAATCAGACCGGATGACCCGCAGCTAGATCTAACAATTCAGTTGGGAACTCTTGTTGCCATGTGGGGACTGTTTGTTCTAATCGGTATCGATGGTTACATCATTGGCAGGAAAGCACTCAAAGTTGTTGAGACAAAGTACCCAGGCAGGAGTGAAAAGGGTTTGCGTTGGTACGCTGCAATGCGTTCGATTCAAATGCGTGGCATGAGACTCCCAAAACCTCAGGTTAAGCGCGGAACCAAGATTCTCTAACAGAAGGGCTCCAATTGAAGCATCGTTATCTAGGCAACAGTGGATTCAAAGTCAGCGAGCTCACTTACGGAAACTGGCTCACTCACGCCCGTCAAGTCGAGAACAAAGAAGCCATCAAAACTGTAAAAGCCGCTCTCGAATCTGGCATTACTTCTTTTGATACTGCAGACGCATACGCAAATCTCGAAGCAGAGCCCATTCTGGGCCAAGCACTAAAAAACGAGCGTCGTTCAGGAATTGAGATATTTTCCAAGGTCTACTGGCCGGTAGCTGACAAGAAGCCAAACGATCATGGTCTTTCTAGAAAGCACATCATGGAATCTATCGATGGCTCCCTTACAAGAATCGGAACTGACTACTTAGATCTCTACCAAGCTCACCGATTCGATTACGAAACGCCCTTGGAAGAAACAATGCAAGCATTCGCAGACATCGTTCGCGCGGGAAAAGCTCTTTACATCGGAGTTTCGGAGTGGAATGCAGAGCAGATCAACGCAGGAGCAAAGCTAGCCAAGGAACTCAAGTTTCAATTGATCTCAAACCAACCGCAGTACTCAATGCTGTGGCGGGTAATTGAGGCTGAGGTGATTCCTGCTTCTAAGCAAAACGGAATGACTCAGATTGTTTGGTCTCCCCTTGCTCAAGGAGTGCTAACTGGGAAGTACCTTCCAGGAAGCCCCGCACCTAAGGACTCAAGAGCGAGTAACACCGAAGCTGCGGGTGGCGGCATCGAAAAGTACATGACCGAAGAAGCGCTGACTGCAATTCAAAAACTGAAGCCACTTGCTGAGTCTCTGGGATTGACCATGGCACAGTTTGGCCTCGCTTGGGTACTGGCTAATCCAAATGTTTCTAGTGCAATAGTTGGCGCATCACGACCGGAACAAATCACTGACAACGTCAAAGCGGTGGGTGTTGAAATTCCGAGTGAAATCATGAAACAGGTCGACCAAATTCTTGCCGGTTTGATTGTTTCGGACCCAGCGGAAACTAAGAGCCCTCCGGCAAGGCTTGTTTAGGAACGTAAGCTAGCGCTTATCTTTCGAGCCCACAATGGGCCCTGATAGACAAACCCGGTATACCCCTGTACCAAATCTGCACCCAATTTCAGGCGCTCTGAAACGTCTTCGCCGGTTACTACTCCCCCGACGGAAATCACCACAAACTTCTCGCCCAACTCTTTGCGCAAAAGAACCAGAACTTCTTTGGACCTATCTGCCAACACCGGACCTGATAATCCGCCTGCACCATAGGAGTCCACTAGTTCTCGCGCTGCGAGAATACCCTCGCGGCTAACTGTTGTGTTGGTTGCAATGACTCCTGCCAGGCCAAGCTTTCTAACCAACGCCGCTACTTCGCTGACAGCACTGTCTTCCAAATCAGGCGCTATTTTTACAAGAACTGGTTTTCCATGCGCCTCCCGAGCTACTGCCACCAAAATTGGTTCCAATTGCTCAACATCCTGTAGCGAACGAAGCCCTGGCGTATTTGGCGAGGACACATTGACCGCAATGTAATCAGCAACCGAAGCGAGCACCTTGGTGCTGTATTCGTAATCAGAAACTGCATCAACTAGCTCAGTAACCTTGCTTTTTCCGATGTTCACACCAATGATTGGAAGCTTCACACCCGACGCACGAAGTTTGGCAATGCGCCTGGCGACTTGGTCGGCACCATCGTTATTGAATCCCATGCGGTTGATTAGTGCTTGATCCTTGACTAGGCGAAATAGCCTTGGCTTTGGATTACCTGATTGAGGGTGTCTGGTGACGGTGCCGATTTCAACATGAGAAAAACCAAGCTGACCAAGTTCTTTAACGGCGTTGGCGTTTTTATCAAAGCCTGCGGCAATACCAAATGGACTAGAGAAATCGAGCCCAAATGCTTTAGTTGGTTTCTTTATTACCCCGAGTTGCGACAATTTTGCTAGCCCGGTTAGGCCAAGGAGTTTAATAACGAACATTCCAAGGTAATGCGCTTGTTCGGGATCTAGTTTGGAGAAAACTAGCTTGAACAGGGCTTTGTATAGCACCTACTTAGATTACCTTCCCTCGGGATAGACCAAAGGGTCAACGCGATTCGCGCTGACCCTTTGGTCTATAACTTCTTTTCTAGCTGCAACCAGAAGTTGATCCACAACCTTCACACACGTGGCATGAGCCAGAAGGTCTCATCTTGATTCCACAGTTGAAGCAAAGTGGTGCATCTGATTCTTTACCCTGAAGTAGTTCGAACAACTCAGCAGATGAGTGAACTTCCTTCTTGGTTGTAATCTCTACCGACTGAGTGATAGACACTACTGGCTCAGCTTCGGCCTCAACCGCTGCGCTCACGCTCTCTACCGCCGCTGGTGCACCGTAGCTGGAGTTTGCATCCAATTCCGCGGTGCGCTCATCGGTGGAGAAAATACCAATAGCTGACCTGGTTTCGTATGGCAGGTAATCTAGCGCCAAGCGACGGAAGATGTAGTCCATCAGAGACTTAGCCATCCTGATGTCCTTGTCATCGGTTAGACCAGCTGGCTCGAAGCTCACGTTGGTGAATTTCTTGACGTAGCTTTCTAGTGGCACACCGTACTGCAAACCAATCGAAACTGCGATTGAGAATGCATCCATGACGCCGGCAAGAGTGGATCCTTGCTTACCAAGCTTTAGGAACACCTCGCCCAAACCACCGTCTGGGTAGGATCCTGCAGTTAGGTAACCCTCAGCGCCACCAACTGTGAAGCTGGTGGTTGATGATGGGCGTGACTTTGGAAGACGCTTGCGAACCGGGTGAGACATTTCGGTTGCAACAGTTGCCTTGTCGGTCTTGGTCTCTGTCTTTGCCTTACCATCGGATAGTGGCTGACCTACCTTGCAGTTGTCGCGGTAGATAGCAAGAGCCTTCAGTCCAAACTTCCAACCCTGGAAGTAGACCTCAGCAATTTCCTCGATGGTTGCAGTCTCAGGCATGTTTACTGTCTTTGAGATAGCTCCGGAAAGGAACGGCTGAACAGCGGCCATCATTCGGACGTGACCCATTGGCTCAATCGCACGAACACCAATAGCGGTGTCAAAGATTGGGTAGTGCTCGACCTTTAGGCCCGGTGCGTCTACAACGTGACCGTTTTGGGCAATGTGATCAACAATTGCCTCAATGGTCTCCTGTGAGTAGCCAAGGCGGTGCAGTGCAAACGGAATAGTCTGGTTCACGATCTGCATCGATCCACCGGTTGAAAGCTTCTTGTACTTCACCAAGGAGAAGTCAGGCTCAATACCGGTGGTGTCACAGTCCATCATGAAACCGATGGTTCCGGTTGGGGCCAGCAAGGAAGCCTGGGCGTTTCTCCAGCCGTTTTGTGAACCGATCTTGGTGTTTAGCGCCCACTGCTCGGTAGCTGCAGCGTGTACTGAGCGGTCGATTTCGCTAACTGATGTAACTAGAGAGTTAGCAGCTTCGTGCTTTGCCATGATGCGGTCGTGGCCGGACTTGTTCTTTGCGTAGCCATCGTATGGACCAACTACTCCAGCAAGCTCAGCTGAGCGACGGTAAGAAGCGGCAGTCATCAAAGAGGTAATTGCTCCAGCAAGAGCAAAGCCTTCCTTGCTGTCATAAGGAACACCGATTGCCATCAATAACGCACCTAGGTTGGCGTAACCAATTCCCAGCTGACGGTAAGCACGGGTGGTTTCACCAATAGCCTCGGTTGGGAAATCAGCAAAGCTAATGGAGATGTCCATTGCGGTGATGATTAGCTCGGAAGCCTTAGTGAAGGTTGCAGAGTCAAATGAACCGTCTGGGTTTAGGAACTTCAGTAGGTTCAAGCTCGCTAGGTTACAGCTTGAGTTGTCAAGGTGCATGTACTCGGAGCAAGGGTTAGACGCAGTGATGCGACCAGACTCTGGGGTGGTGTGCCAGTCGTTGATGATGTCGTCGTACTGGATACCAGGGTCTGCACACGCCCAAGCTGCCTTCGAGATCTTGTTGAACAGCTCTCTTGCGTCAACTTCTTCAACAACTTCGCCATTGGTTCTGGCGCGAAGACCGAACTTGCCGCCGCTTTCAACGGCATTCATGAACTCTGCGTTTACGCGAACTGAGTTGTTAGCGTTCTGGTACTGAACGGAGTTGATGTCGCGTCCGCCAAGTTCCATGTCGTAACCTGCATCGCGCAATACGCGGATTTTTTCTTCTTCAAGTTCCTTGGTCTCAATGAACTCAACGATGTCCGGGTGATCAACGTCCAAAACAACCATCTTGGCTGCGCGACGGGTTGCACCACCGGACTTGATGGTTCCTGCAGAAGCATCAGCTCCACGCATGAAGGAAACTGGACCAGAAGCAGATCCACCGGAGGACTTTAGAAGTTCCTTCGATGAACGAATTCTGGAAAGGTTTAGACCTGCACCGGAACCGCCCTTGAAGATCATTCCCTCTTCGCGGTACCAGTTCAAGATTGACTCCATTGAGTCATCAACAGAAAGGATAAAGCAAGCGGAAACTTGCTGTGGGCTCTTGGTTCCCACGTTGAACCAAACTGGTGAGTTGAATGCAAACACCTGGTTCAAAAGCATGTAGGTCATCTCGTGCTCGAAGATTGTGGCATCTTCTTCGGTTGCGAAGTATCCATTGTCGCGACCAGCCTGAGTGTAAGTAAGAACGACGCGGTTGATCAGCTGACGCAGGCTGAATTCACGCTCTTCGGTTCCCATTGCTCCACGGAAGTATTTGGTGGTAACGATGGTGGAAGCATTCAAGCTCCAGAAGTCTGGGAACTCAGCGCCACGCTGCTCGAAAATGGTTTCACCATTTTTCCAGTTGGTCTGTACAACATCTCGGAACTCCCAGTTGACCTGGTCGTATGGGTGCACACCCTCTGTTGTGTAAATACGGTTAATAGTTAATCCCTTGCCGCTTACGGAGCCAGAGGTGGAGCTAAATGCGGTTGCGTCAGTCACGAGTGTTGCCTTTCCTAATTTTGGATACTTATGGTTGTTGGTTTGTTACTTGGTTAGTTCTTTGTCTAGATCTGTTACTTCGGTGTTACTTGCTCGAAGGACATTAATTGCCGCTTCGAAATCTTCTAGGCTTTCCCAGCCTTGGTAAACGCTTGCGAATCTCATGAAGGCCACTTCATCAAGCAGTCTTAGAGGTTCCAAGATAGCTAGCCCGATCACGTGTGCTTCTACCTGAGCGGCCCCTGTGGAGCGAATGGTCTCTTCCACCTGCTGAGCCAAGATGGCCAGGTCCGCGTCTGAAACCGGTCTGCCCTGGCAAGCCTTGCCAACGCCGCTCACGATCTTGTCCCTGCTAAATGGCTCAGTGACGCCGCTGCGCTTTAGAACGCTCAGCGAGGTGGTCTCTGAGGTGGTGAACTTCTTGCCACACTCTGGGCACTGGCGCCTACGGCGGATACTGGTGCCGTCCTCGCTAGCTCTGGAATCTGTGACTCTGGAGTCGGTATTACGGCAAAAAGGACAGTTCATTAGCTGATGCCTTTCTGTCGTAAAAACCTTGATTTTTGTTGGATTTTCCCCGAATTTCCCAATAACCTTCCACTAGATGTGGAAAGTTTTCGCTCTTCCGTCCCTATATCTTGTGGTTTAAGGGGCATATTTGCAAATTTGTCCGATATTCGGCGTGTCGCAAATCTTGCCCGAAAAATCAAGGATTTCTAGGGTTTTTGAACCCCTAAATCTCTACTACCCTGAAGTAGATGCTTGACCCCAAAATAAACCCAGACTCCAGCGAGGCCCTAAAGGCCGCGTTCAGGCGCCATGCCTCAGGAGTGGCCGTTATTACGACCAATGATCCCGCTGGGAACCCAGTGGGCTTTACAGCCACATCCATGACCTCTCTGGGCTCTACCCCGGCACTTGTGACCTTCAATATCTCTCAAGGATCATCCTCCTGGCCTGCTATTTCCACAGCTAAACATGTCGCCCTTCACATGCTGGGGGTTAGCAATTTTGATCTGGCTCAGAAAATGGCTACCGACAACAGCAAGAGATTTCTGGACTCAGACTGGCAAAGATCCGAATTTGATCTACCGGTTTTTCAAAACGTAACTGCAGTGCTTTTCGGTCGTGTCCGAGAATTTCACCTTGTAGAACAAAACGCGGTGTTCGTTATTGAAGTACTTTCTGGAGTCACTGGGAACAACGACAAAGCCTTGCTTTATAACCAGCGCGCTTACTTCACCACTTCAGAAGAATCTCTCTGAACAAAACCCTGAGTACCAAGTAACGCTTTTAGTTCGCCCAGAAGATCATCCGTGATCTTTACCGTAGGTTGAAGTTTGAAGCTCCGAGGATTGTTCTCATCCACAAAAGTCAAGTGCACTTCTTCTTTTCCAGGGTGCGCCTTTAGCGTTGAATCGAGATTCTCTAGAACGGATCTTGTTGCCTCTGACTCTTGAAGTTGCAATCGAAGTGGCCCACTTGATACTCCTTGCGCCCCGATGGCAATGGGCTCGAGCGAGAATGCGGAAATGGCTATGCCGTCGTCTCGCATGTTGAGGCGGCCTCTGATAACGACAACTTCGTCATTGACAAGCTGCTCTGAATACTCCCGGTAAGTCTTACCCATAAACATGACATTCACTTGACCCTCAAAATCTTCTATGGAGACATTGGCGTATGGGTTTCCAGACGCACGCGCGACGCGATGAGTCACGCTTGAAATCAAACCGGCAATAGTTACTGTTTCGCCATCTTTGATGTCTTCACTTGCTAGAAGGTCCCCAATAGTGAACTCGGCGAACTGTGCCAACTGGCGCTCCCTCCCAGAAAGCGGGTGGTCGGATACGTAAAGACCCAGCATTTCTCGCTCGTGAGCAAGCTTCTCGGCCTTTTGCCATTCGGGCCTATCAGGAATTGAAACCGAAGAGCCAACACCCTCAAACAAATCACCAAATAGATCTACCTGCCCCGCGGACTCGTTGCGCTTGGTCACAGAGGAAGCGTCCACTGCCTCTTCGTAGATTTCAAATAGCGACCTTCTGGTGTGACCTAGAGAATCAAAAGCACCTGCCTTGATAAGCGACTCAATTGTCCTCTTGGAGCAAACCTGAGACGGAACCCGAGCCAGAAAATCACTGAAAGATGCGAATGGCTTGTCACTACGAGCCTGAATGATTCCATCAACAACGTTGTGTCCAACGTTTCGTATTGCACCTAAGCCAAAACGAATGTTTTCACCTATTCCAGTAAAGGCCTCAACAGATTGATTCACATCGGGCGCAAGAACTTGAATGTTCATGCGTCGACACTCATTTAGATAAATAGCGAGCTTGTCTTTCGAGTCCCCCACCGAAGTTAGCTGAGCAGCCATATACTCAGCTGGAAAGTTTGCCTTGAGATATGCAGTCCAGTAACTCAAAACTCCATACCCTGCGCTGTGCGCCTTGTTGAAGGCGTAGTCAGCAAAAGGAAGCAGGGTCTTCCAGAGTGTTTCGATTGCAGCCTCTGAATAACCTTGCGCAAGCATTCCGCCACTGAAGTCTTTATAGGAACGATCTAGTTCCTTTTTGTCTTTTTTACCCATAGCGCGACGCAGCAGGTCAGCCTGAGCCAAACTAAAGCCCGCAACTTTTTGTGCTACCGCCATTACCTGCTCTTGATAAACAATCAAGCCATAGGTGGGATCAAGAATATCAGCTAATGTTTCGGCAAGCTCGGGATGAACAGGTTCTGATTTTTGAAGACCGTTTTTTCTAAGTGCGTAGTTGGTGTGTGATTTCTCACCCATTGGTCCAGGGCGATACAGAGCAATCACAGCGGAGATGTGTTCAAACTCGGTAGGTTTTAGGGTGCGAAGAAGGGAGCGAACCTGAGCTCCATCGAGCTGGAAAACACCCAGGGTCTCACCTCTCGAAAGAAGATCGAAGGTGTTCTTATCAGCGTTTAGGTCAAGATCTTCCAGCACAACCGTCACACCGCGATTGGCTTTGATGTTGACCAGTGCATCATCTAAAACGGTGAGGTTTCTAAGACCTAAGAAGTCCATCTTTAGTAGGCCCAGTTTTTCACAAGGTGGTTGATCGAACTGGGTAATCACCGCTCCATCGTCATCTCGGCGCATGATCGGGATAACGTCAATTAGTGGCTCAGCGGACATGATCACACCAGCGGCATGAACACCAAACTGTCGTTTTAGGTTTTCTAGCCCTCTAGCAAGCTCAAAAATCTTTGCTGAGTCTGGATCCGACTCCAGCGCCTCTCTAAACTCTGCTGCCTCCTTATATCTGGAAGTCTGCTCGGCTTGCTTGTCTTGAGGCTTCTCAACGAGCTCCCCCAAAGAAATGTCTCTTCCAAGCACCATGCCTGGCATGAGCTTGGTTAGCTTCTCGCCGGCGGCGTAGGGCATGCCCAGTACCCGAGCCGAGTCCTTGAGAGCCTGTTTAGCTTTGATGGTTCCGAAGGTGACAATCTGTGCGACTCGATCTTCGCCGTATTTTTGACTGACGTAGCGAATAACTTCTCCCCTGCGGCGATCATCAAAATCGACATCAATATCCGGCGGGGATACTCGGTCAGGATTCAAGAACCGCTCGAAAATCAAACCGTGAACAATTGGATCAAGCTCCGTAATGCCAAGAGCGTAAGCAACAATCGATCCAGCCGCGGAGCCTCGTCCTGGGCCCACGCGAATGCCTTGAGCCCTAGCCCAGGCAATAAAGTCAGCTACCACCAAGAAGTAGCCAGGGAATCCCATCTGGGCGATTACGTTTACTTCGTATGCAGCCTGGTTGGCTTGCAGCTCTGGCACGTTCTGGCCATAGCGGCGCTTCATTCCCCGATCTACTTCTTTGGCAAACCAGCTCGCCTCAGTTTCGCCTTCGGGTAGTGGAAACTTGGGCATCAGGTCACGCTTTTGGAACTCAACGTTGCAGCGCTCAGCAATCAAGAGAGTGTTGTCGCAAGCGTCCGGGTGGTCTCTGAACAGCTCCCGCATTTCGGCAGGTGATTTCAAGTAATACTCAGCGCCATCAAACTTGAACCGGTTCGGGTCCAGCAAATTCGTAGAAGACTGAACGCAGAGCAAAGCTTCGTGAGCCGTGGACTCTGCCGCGTGGGTGTAGTGAAGATCATTTGTGGCCACCAGAGGTAGCCCTAAATCCTTAGCGAGCCTGAGTAGGTCGGCGGTAGCCCGACGTTCAATGTCGATGCCGTGATCCATGATTTCGACGAAGTAGCTGTCCTTACCAAAGACATCTCTATAGAAGGCTGCTGCTTCGACCGCCTTGTCATACTGGCCGAGTCGAATTAGGGTTTGCACTTCCCCCGAGGCACAACCGGTAGTGGCAATTATTCCCTTGGAATACTCCTGCAGCAGATCGCGGTCCATGCGGGGCTTGAAATAAAAACCATCTAGGTATGCCTTTGATGACATCTTGAAAAGGTTGTACATTCCCTCTGTGGTTTCCGCCAGCATCGTCAAATGCGTATAGGCACCGCCACCGGAAACATCATCCTCGCCGCCTGTTCCCCACTTGACCCTGGTGCGATCGGTTCTAGAGGTGCCAGGTGCTAGGTACGCCTCGATGCCAATGATTGGCTTTATGCCATTGGCCTTAGCAGTTTGATAAAAGTCATAGGAGCCAAAGTTGTTACCGTGATCGGTAATAGCAATTGCCGGCATACCCATCTCGGCTGCAGCTTTGGTGAGTGGTCCAATACGGGCTGCGCCATCGAGCATGGAATACTCGCTGTGCACATGAAGGTGCACAAAAGAATCCTTTGTCGACAACGAAACCCCGCCCAGGTAAATGAGTGATTGAGTGATTGAAATTTAGCCTAAGGCTATTTACGACCTCAGACGTTCAAGGACTGCCGCCAAGTCAGCGGGATACTCAGAAACCAAATGAAGCTGCTCCCCCGTGATCGGATGAGTGAACCCTAATTCCTTAGCGTGCAGCCACTGCCTAGTGATACCAAGACTCTTGGCTAACTTGGGGTCTGCTCCATACATGGTGTCCCCAAGAAGTGGGTGTTTGAAAGCAGAGAAATGAACACGAATTTGATGAGTTCTACCGGTTTCCAAGTTCACTTCACACAAAGTACTCGCCGGAAAAAGCTCAAGTGTTTTGTAGTGGGTAATTGAAGGCTTACCGCCTTCAACAACTGCGAACTTGAACTCTGCCTTTGGATGTCTGCCAATTGGAGCGTCGAAGGTTCCCTCCGATGGGTCCGGGTGGCCTTGGATAATTGCGTGATAAATCTTGTGCACTGCCCTATCTCGAAAAGCCTGCTTTAGTCTCGAGTAAGCAAGCTCTGATTTTGCGAGCATCATCAATCCGCTAGTGCCAACATCAAGGCGCTGAACTATCCCCTGACGCTCTTGTGCTCCAGAGGTAGATAGTTGTATCCCGCGAGCTAACAATGCGCCTGCAACTGTTGGTCCATCAAAACCAACGGTTGGATGCGCCACCACCCCTGCGGGTTTATCAACCACCACGATGTCTTCGTCCTGGTAAATCACAACTAACTCATCAACTGGTGTCTCGACCACTCTGAGCGGCTCCGCCGCTACCGGTGGCTTGACGATTAGAACGTCTGAAAGATTCACACGGTCAGATTTTGTTAAAACCTTGTTTGAAACCTGCGCATCTCCTCGCTCGCAGAGCTCGGCGGCGGAGGATCTAGACACTCCAAGCAATCTAGCTAGAGCGGTGTCGACTCTCTCCCCGGCAAGGGAACTATCTATTTCAAATCGAAGAGTCATTTGGCTCTTGGCTCGATGCCGCCTAGGTTCTCGCCTCGCATCACTCGAAGGACACTCAGAATTGCCATTGAAACAATAAAAATGTCAGCCAAGTTAAAAATCGGGAAGTTGAATGGAATCTGAATGAAATCGACGACGTGACCGTTTCCAAAACTTGGCTCACGGATCAGCCTGTCGATTAGGTTCCCAACTACCCCACCCAGGAACACACCAATCATCAAAGACCAAGAGACTGATTCAAGCTTTCTGGAATACCAAATGGTTGCTAGAGCCGCAGCTGCAGAAATGACGGCAAGGATCCAGGTGTATCCAAAACCTAAGCCAAAGGCTGCGGAGTCGTTATACAAAAGTCTCCAAGAAAGTAGCTCTCCAAGAACTGGATAACTGGTTCCAAGCTCCAAAGTTGAAATGGCGAGGTTCTTGGTTAATTGATCTACCGTTATCGCGCTTAGGGCAACAACCAAATACAGCCAACGACTTGCCTTGGCTCTAGAGCTCATCAAGTGAACTAGATGCTAAGGCCAGGTGTATATCCTGGGGTTTGAGTGGGTGCCACTCCGGCTGCATCAAGATCAAGAAGTTGCGATTCGATGTAGTTCTTGAGCTTGGTCCGGTACTCACGCTCGAAGCTCTTTAGCTCCTGAATGCGGTGCTCAACAACTGCCTTCTCCTGCTCGAGTCTGTTTAGCTCAGAACGCTGTTGCGCTTCTGCCTCACGAACGATTCTTGCTGCGGTGGCGTGACCCTCAGCGATTAGCTCATCGCGCTTGACCATACCCTCGCGAACGTGCTCGTCGTGAAGCTTGCGAGCAAGCTGGAGCAAGTTGTTGGTGTTGGAAGAATCGAGTGTGGATGGGTCAGAAACTGCCTCTGGGAACGGAGTGACTGCAACTGGAGCACTAACGGATGGAGCCGAGGCCAACTGGCCAGGCAAGTCTGCGCCGCTTCTTTGAAGCTCAGCAATGCGTCCATCGGCAGCTAGAAGTCTTCTGCGAAGATCCTCATTCTCCTGGTGGACGCGCCTAAGCTCAACAACGATTTCGTCAAGAAAATCATCAACTTCGTCCTGGTCGTAGCCTTCACGAAACTTGGTTGGCTGGAATCTCTTATTGACAACGTCTTCTGGTGTTAGGGGCATTGCGGATATCCTCTTTCAATTGGCCCTGTAGGCCGTAGCTCAAAAAGTCTAACGCAAGATGTGCCCTTGGGCTAGACGAGGCCTAGAACCAAATTTCTCAGCACAATAACGCCTAAAACTAGCAGGGTCCAAGCAAAGTCCAGAGAAATTGCCCCGAAACTAACTGGCTTTATGAACCTACGCAGAAACTTTAATGGCGGGTCGGTTACCGTGAAAATAATCTCGGAGACGGGCAATAGCGGACCCTTCGGCCTAAATCCTGGCCTGAAGGAAATTAAAAGATCTAAAATCAAGCGTCCAATAAGAGCGTAGAAATAAATCTGCAGAGCCCAGTAGGCAATCAGAGCAAGAGTGCTCATCGTTGGAAGTTAGGGACGAACTAGAAGTTCGTCCACCTCGTTCAGTTGCTCTTCTTGCTCTTCCTGGTTCACCGCTACATGAGTAGGTGTCAGCAAGAAAACCTTTGAAGTGACGCGACGCATGTGTCCTTCAAGTCCTTCTTTCAGGCCCAGCATAAAATCAAGCATCCGGCGTGAATCAACTTCACTCATCTCACCCATGTTGACAATCACCGGGATACCGATGCGGTAGTGGGCTGCAACCATAGGGGCTTCTTCGTAGGAGCGAGGCTCGATGGTGAAAATCTCTGCAACGTCGCTCGAACCGCGACGTGATCTTTGAGGGATGACTCTAGCTGGACGCTGGGTGTTGGTCACCGGCTCCGCACGGGTTGGCAAATCATTGGACTCCTCGGCAAAACCAAGAAATTCCATGCTGCGCTTTAGTATTCCGGCCATTAGTTCCTCCTGTTATTGGTACAACTCAAGAATATGCCCACTAGGGCCGCTTGCCCGTTATTGCGGAGCCAATGCGCAAGTGTGTCGCGCCGTAGCCAATGGCCACCTCAAAATCTGAGGACATCCCCATGGATAGCCCTTTGGCTTCTGGGGCCAAGGCCTGGAGCTTGGCAGATAGCCCTGCTAGGCGTTCGAACTCCACCGCTGGGTCCTTATCCAAGCCACCGACGCCCATGAGACCTTCGAGACGCAGACCTTGGGAGCCTAGAACCTTGGTTGCGAAGGCATCCAGATCGCTGACGCTCACGCCTCCCCTGGCTGGGTCCTCAGTCAAGTTCACTTGAATAAAGACCCCCAGAGGCTTTGGTCTATCAATGGTTCGCTTCTGAAGCTCAACCAGCAGCGACTCTCTATCCAGCGAGTGAATTAGATCGGCGTATTCGAGCACAGACCTAACCTTGTTGGTCTGTAATTGTCCAATAAAGTGCCAGCGCATAGCCTCGCTTGATGAGGCCAGAACCTCTTTGGCCTTTGGAGCAGCTTCCTGATCTCGGTTCTCACCGAAATCCCTCGCCCCCAAAGATATCAGGTCAAAAACTAGCTGCGCTGGGTGATTCTTGGTAACTACAACCAAAGTGATCTCTGTTGCACTCTTTCCGCTTGCCGCGGCTGCCGATGCAACTCGTTCAACTATTTGGTTATATCTTTGAGCTAATTCGCTCACTTACCCTCTTAGAAATTCTGGAATATCTAGGTCGTCCCCGAAAGTTCCATCCGCTGTCTGAGGTCTGCGAGGCAGCTCTGGCGACTCGTCAATCTCGATCTGGTCAACAGGCTCAAACTCGTAAGCGAAAGAAGGCACCGGAGTTGGATCAGGTTCTACGATGTCAAAAAAGGAAGTCGGTTCGGCTGATACCTGCTCCGCAACAACCGGTGCAGTGATGACAACTGGTGTTGATTCGGCAACTTCAGCAAAGACTGTTCTCGGCATTTTTCTGGGCTTAGGTGCTCCACCGTCGAATCCAGCTGCAATAACTGTGATGCGAACTTCGTCTCCAAGGGTGTCATCAATAGTTGTTCCGTAGATGATGTTGGCCTCTGGTGATACTGCCTCTTGAACCAATCTTGCAGCTTCATCTATTTCGTGCAGTCCAAGATCAGATGCTCCTTGAACTAGCAACAAGACTCCGTGAGCCCCATCGATGCTTGATTCGAGTAGCGGTGAAGAAACCGCCATCTCTGCAGCGCGCACTGCACGATCTTCACCCTTAGCGGTTCCAATTCCCATTAGAGCAGAACCAGCACCTTGCATCACTGACTTGACGTCCGCAAAGTCCAGGTTGATTAGACCAGGTGTAGTGATCAGGTCGGTAATACCTTGCACACCGGCACGAAGAACATCATCTGCTGTGTTGAAAGCCTCGACAACCGAAACTGTCTTGTTTGCAATCTCTAGAAGTCTCTGGTTTGGAACAACAATCAAGGTGTCCACCTCAGCACGGATAGCCTCGATTCCGACCTCAGCTTGCTGCATGCGACGCTTTCCTTCGAAACCAAATGGCTTGGTAACAACACCAACAGTTAGAGCGCCAACTCTTTTGGCAACGCGGGCTACGATCGGTGCAGCACCGGTTCCGGTGCCACCGCCTTCACCGGCGGTAACGAAAACCATGTCAGCCCCGCGTAATGCAGCTTCAATCTCATCCTCGTGATCTTCCGCAGCGCGCTTACCTACTTCTGGGTCAGCACCGGCACCCAGCCCTCTGGTTAGTTCGCGACCAATGTCTAGCTTGACGTGAGCTTCGCTCATCAATAGGGCTTGTGCATCGGTGTTGATCGCAACGAACTCAACACCGCGTAGGCCTGACTCGATCATGCGGTTGAGTGCGTTAACGCCTCCACCACCGACTCCAACAACCTTGATGACGGCCAGATAGTTCTGGTTCAAACCCATGATGCTCCTTCAAATCCATAGTTTCGCGAGGTCAAAAACAGACCAGCTCAAACCCTCAAGTTCCCGTATAGGGTTAAACTGCGACTGCTTTTATACACCGCGCCAAAAAAATAGGCCCACTGGGCGCTGAATTGCGGTAAGTCAAGGGGCGTGTCTAAAAGTTGTCAAAGCGCACCACGGGAGCGTTTGGCGAGGAAACATCGAATGTCACTCCGGTGGCTCCTTGGTTATTTGCGATGAGCGCTTGCAAAACTTTTGATTTCAAAACTGCGTTTGAGCTATCCCCCCAACTGATTCGTTGCCCGAGGCTTCCGCGCAAACTCATTTGAACGTCGTCTTTTGTGTTGGCTTGGATAATCTCGACCTGAGCTAGCAGTTCGACCGGTAATGCCAGCAACACGTCAACAGAATCCCTGAAACGTTGCGAGCTAGTTGGTTCCTCGGCAATCAGAATTCGAGGAAGCAAGTCTGTTGGTCCCGCTAAAGCAATGCGTACTCCCGCCGGATCGTGCAACCACAAAGCCCCCTCAAATTCAATAATGCACAAAGCTTGCCGCTCCGAAACTTTTATCTGCAGTTCATTCGGCGGAACAGCGGTGGCAGCAAAGCTTTCGATCAAGGTAAATCCAGCCAAAGACTTTGCAATCTCTTCTTGATTTAGCAACGGCAGCGGGGTTCCAATTTGGCTACTAAGTGCAGTGGAAATTTCATCTGGGTTTAGCCGCTGAGTTCCAACCACTGTGACTTGCTGAATTGAAAGTAGCGGTGAAAAAGTAGCGACCGTGGTAAGGATTCCAAGAATTACTACTGATCCCGCGGTCAGGGACACTGCTATACGCCTGACTCGACGCGCGGATACGACTCTAGAAATAAGGGAGTTCTCAAGATCACGCGCCGACACCCTGCGAGGTGCCCTGGCTAGTGTTGGCCCAGACTTGGAAGATCTTGCTGGGTTTTTTCTTTTTTGGTTCGGCCGCTCCATGACTCTAGCTAGCTCTCTAGAGCTTCCAGGATTTCTGGAACCATTTTGTAAACATCGCCGCAGCCCATCGTCACTATGAAATCTCCTACGTCCGCCAATCCCGCAGCTACCACCGAAGCCTCAGACCAGTTCTTGACGTAATGCATCTTGTCTTTCTTAGACGAGGCATTCAAGATAAGTTCACCGGTTACTCCTGGCTCTGGATCTTCCCGGGCTGCATAGATGTCCAAAAGAACAACCTCATCGCTGGCCTCCAGCGCTTGTGCAAACTCCTTCGCAAACAATCTGGTTCTGGAGTAAAGGTGAGGCTGAAAGACCGTCACAATCTTTCCTTGTCCAACTACAGCCCTGGCTCCATTTAGAGCAGCCGCCACCTCAGTCGGGTGATGCGCAAAATCATCGTAGACCTTTACTCCGCGCCTGTCGCCGTGAAGTTCGAAACGGCGCTCAGTGCCGCCGAATTTTTCAACTTCCACAATTGATTGCTCGAAGCCAAAACCTAAGCCGATCAAGGTGGCAACAGCACCAGCGGCATTGATTGCGTTGTGTCTGCCAGCGATGGTGAGAGTTGCTGAAACTTTTTGTTGTTTGTAGCTAAGGCTAAAACTTACCTGAGCCTTTTCGCTTATGTCACTTACTCTCACATCAGCCGACTCAGCTTCACCGAAGCTGAGCATCTGTTTGCGGATGAGTTTGGCAACGGCCTTTGAACCAGCGTCATCGGAGTTGATTACAACCAATTCTTTGGCCTTGTTTGCAAAATCGGCAAACACCTGATGGAAGGCCTCGATGCTGCCGTAGTGATCCAGGTGGTCTGGATCGACATTTGTGATGAGCGCAACCGATGTGTCGTAGTGAAGAAATGACCCATCAGATTCGTCTGCCTCAATGACAAAGAGCTCGCCACTACCGTTTTGGGAGCTAGCGCCTAGTGAACTGATTACTCCCCCGTTCACAAAACTTGGATCCTGCTTGAGGCCAAGCAACGCTGTGATGATCATTCCGGTGGAGGTGGTCTTACCGTGTGCCCCAGCTACTGATACCAATCGCTTGTTCGAAGCCAAATGAGCCAAAGCCTGCGAACGATGAATAACCGGAAGGTTGCGTTTCTTGGCAAGCAAATATTCTGGATTGGTCGGCCATAGAGCGCTTGTTACAACGACAGTATTGGCTTCACCCAAATTTGCTTCATCGTGACCGATTGCAATCTTGGCACCTAGAGCCTCCAGCGCAACAATGTTCGGACTGGTTCTAACGTCGCTACCTGTGACCT
This sequence comes from Rhodoluna sp., assembly GCA_044342295.1. Classification (GTDB taxonomy): domain Bacteria; phylum Actinomycetota; class Actinomycetes; order Actinomycetales; family Microbacteriaceae; genus Rhodoluna. The sequence goes on from JBIIQC010000002.1 coordinate 22,123, forward strand.
TGTGACCCATACCAATAAGGATTCGGGCTATTCCACTCATACCCGAGCCGCCAATGCCAATGAAGTGGACCTGGCCCAGATTGTTTGGGACGGGTACTGAGAAGTCAGGTTTAATCATCGTCTTGACACTACCTCTTCAATCAAGGCGATGAATCGCTCAGTACCATCTAGCACACCAGCTTGCTTGGCCGCTTCTGACATTTGCTCTAAGCGCTTGGAGTCAGAAATAACCGGAATCAAGGACGAGCGCACATACTCCTCGTTAAATTCTCGGTCCGTAGTAGTTATAGCACCACCTGCGGCCAACACATCCTGCAAGTTAAACTTTTGCTCACCGTTACCAACGGCATAGGGAATGTAGAGGGCGGGTAGACCAACCGCGCAAAATTCAGAAACTGTCGCCGCACCAGCACGAGACACCGCAAAATCACTAGCTGCAATAGCTAATTCCATTTGGTCAACGTACCGAACTCTTCGGTATTCAGGCTCTGATACCTCAGCAAGATCACTCGAGTCACCAATGATGTGCAGAACCTGAATACCCGCAGCAGACAAAAGCGCTCTTGATCTATCGACTGTGTTGTTTATGCTTCTAGCACCCAGCGAGCCCCCGGTAACAAGCAAGGTGGTGGTATCTGGCTCCAGCCCAAAGTACTTTCTAGCCGCAGCGGCATCTTTCTTTGTTGCCAGCGCTGTTATTGCCGGACGAATCGGCATTCCAACAAACTCGGTATGGCTAAGCTCCGCAGATCTGAAAGCCTTGCCGGCAGCGGTTGCGAAACGATTGCCGAAACGGTTAGCGATTCCCGGAAGAGCATTTCCCTCATGAAGAATTAGTGGAACTTTTAGTTGCTTGGCTGCCAAATATGCTGGCGCGCTAACGTAGCCACCAAATCCAACAACGGCATTAATTTCGTGCTGCCTTAGGTACTTGCGAACTTTGCTAACAGATCTTAGAAACCGAAATGGAAATGCAATTGCAGAAAAGCTGATCTTCCTAGGAAAAGGTAACCTGTCAACTAATAGCAACGGAAACCCGGCCTCGGGAACTAACCTCGACTCGAGCCCGGCACTGGTTCCTAGGACAAGCACATTGTTTGTGGAATCCTTAGCTACCAAAGCAGAAGCAACGGTGAGCAAAGGATTGACGTGCCCTGCAGTACCCCCGCCGGTTAGAAGAAAATTTGTCATCTTCTTATAGACCTTCTACCATTTCGATGATTGTCTTTTTCTATGGCAAGTACCAATCCGATAGCACCGAGAGTTGCAATCAAAGAGGATCCACCAGCCGAGATAAGCGGCAAGGGCACTCCCAAAACAGGAAGAACACCGAGAACCACTGCAATGTTGACCGCTGATTGAGAAACTATCCACACGATAACCCCAACAATTAGCACCCTGCCGAAAGTGGACTCAGATCGGTTCATAATGCCAATCAGCGAAGAAATGAGTAAAGCAAATATTCCGATGACAACTAGCGCCCCGATAAAACCGAGCTCCTCGCCAATTACGGCAAAGATAAAGTCATTTTCTACTTCAGGAATCCAAGACCATTTCATTTTTGAGTTACCCAAGCCAACTCCAAAAACGCCACCAGCAGCTAAGGCCCAGGTTCCGTGCTCGTATTGCCAGTTGAACGCTTCCGAGGAAGCCGATCCTGGATTTAGCCAGGCTGTGATCCTGGCCATACGAGAAGCGCTCGACACCGCAGCTAGCACTCCGGCCGCCGCTGCGGCAATAAAAATCTGAGTGAGTGGCCGAAGCGGTGCACCAATAATCGCCAGAGTTCCAAATACGATTAGCGCAATAATGATTGCAGTTCCAAGGTCCCTACCTAGCATCACAAGAGCCAGGGCCACAGCTCCAACAACCAAGACGGGTATCAAAACCCTTCTTGAATCATCGAGCTCGTTTTCTCTATTGCTAACGAACCAGGCGATATACATAATCAGCGCAACCTTCAAAAATTCGGCAGGCTGAAGGGTAAAGCCAGCAATAGAAATCCAGTTGGTGTTTCCGTTGACCGTGATGCCAATAAAAGGAACGGATAGCTGCAGTGCGAAACCAAAAACAACAGCAGCTTTGACGAGATTCTGAATAATCGCAAGCTTCAGGCTCGAAATAAAAAGCATTACCCCAAGTCCCACTACTGCGTAAAGGGACTGCCTAGAAAAAACGTAAAAAGCATCTCGGTTGGCAACTAGCGAATCAATTGACGATGAAGACAGAACCATAACCAAGCCAAAGACAACCAGGAATCCAGTAAGTCCCGCTAATCGGTAGAAGTAAATCGATTCCGCTTGGAAATTGTCTTTTAGCCATTCGCCAATTTTTCTGCGTCTTTCACCCCTTGGTCTTGATACCTTGCCCTTTTTTCTAGCAACTGTCTTGGCTCTTTTCTTGGTAACTTCCTTAGCCACTTCTACCACCCACAACTCTAGAAACTGACTCGGCGAATCTTGTGCCTCTATCTTGGTAACTTGCGAACTGATCCATCGAAGCTGCCGCTGGCGCAAGTAGCACAACATCACCGGACTGCGCTGACTGGGAAGCAAGCTGGACCGCCCGATCCATAACGTCATCGCCGTCTGGAACTTCAAATACCGTTACCCCAGGTGCCAACGCCTCGAAGCTTTCAAGTATTTCACTGCGCGCTAACCCGATTACCACTGCAGCACGTAATCTCTTTGCGAACTTCGCAATTAGCTCTGATATGTCAACTCCCTTGAGTTGACCACCAAGAATCCAAACCACGCTCTCAAATGAAGAGAGCGAAGCCGATGCCGCGTGAGCATTTGTTGCTTTCGAGTCATTTATGTAGCGAACACCTGCATGCTCCAACACCAACTCAATCCGATGGGACGAAACGCGAAAATTTCTAAGAGCTTCACGGCACGCAGCTGGCGGAACACCAAAAGATCTCGCCAGTGCCGTCGCTGCCGCAATGTTGCTAAGTAGATGCGGCGTCAATACCCCGAGACCTTGAAAATCTTCAAAGCTCGCAATTTCTAGCGCACTGTCAGCTCTCTGGTCCAGGAAAGCTCGGTCAACCAAGAATTCGTCCACGTAGCCTACGTTGCTAGGTTTTGGCGTACCGAGTCCAAAACCGATAGCCCTGGCGCCATCATTCACGGTTGCGGCCTGAACCATTTTTTCTGTTTCTTGATCTTCGAGGTTGTAGATGCAAGCAACCTTTGTGCCTTCATAGATGCGCTGTTTGCTGAGGCGATAAGCCTCAAAGCTGCCATGCCAATCCAAGTGATCTTCTGCAATGTTTAGGCAAGCCGCGCTAAAGGGCTCAATGTAGTCCAGGTAGTGCAGCTGGAAAGATGACATCTCGACAACCAACACCTCGAACTCTGCAGGATCTCTTATGCAGTCAAGAATTGGTTTGCCGATGTTGCCGCAGGCCACAGCTCTCACGCCAGCAGCTAATAGCATGGCCTCAGTCATTTCCACCACCGTGGTTTTCCCGTTGGTTCCAGTTACGCAAATCCACTCTTGTTTAGTATCAAAGCGGTCCCTAAGGCGCCATGCCAAATCAACATCTCCCCAAACTGGAATGTTCTTTGCCGCTGCCGCCAGAACAAGAGCGTTGGTTGGTGGAACTCCAGGTGAGACAACAATTAGATCAGGAGCAAATTCTTCGAGTGCGCTTTGCTGTTCGGTCACAGGTCCAATAACATTCTTGATGCCCAGGACATTAACGATGTCCAAAATCTCTGATGAGCAAGATTCCGCAACAACAAGTAATCTGGCGCCGAGTTCATGAAGCGTATCGGCTACCGAGAACCCCGTCTTAGCAAGGCCAACAACTGCGACTGAGGTTTGCGACCAATCGGAGTGCCAGCTGGAAAGATGCTCCAGTGAGTCCGCTCTGTTAGCCATAGATCCACTCGAGATAGAACAGTCCGATGCCCGTTAGAACAGAAAGACCAGAAATGATCCAGAATCTCACTACCACGGTTATTTCCGCCCAACCTTTGAGTTCAAAGTGATGATGCAACGGGCTCATAAGGAAAATACGTTTGCCTTTTGTGATTTTGAAGTATGCCCGCTGCAAAATAACCGATCCGGTAACTATTACAAACAAACCACCGATCAGCACTAGCAAAATTTCTGTTCTAGAAAGAATTGCAAGTGCCGCAAGGGCTCCTCCCAGGCTCATGGCGCCAGTGTCTCCCATGATGATTTGAGCTGGTGTGGTGTTCCACCACAAGAAGCCAATGCCTGCTCCGGTGATTGCCGCGGCAACTACTGCAAGATCAAGCGGGTCTCTAACTTCATAACAAGACGCAATGTTTTCTACAACCCGCCCGCAAGACTGGTTGAATTGCCAGAAACCAATAACTGCGTAGGCGCCGATTGCCATAATGCTCGCCCCAATGGCAAGCCCATCTAGACCATCGGCAATGTTCACTCCATTTGAAGTTGCAGAGATAAGTAAGAAAATCCAAAGCACCACCAAGATTGAGCCAACTATTGTGCCAAACATCATCAAATCGAAACCGGAATCTCGAATTAGCGAGATTTGAGTCGATGCTGGGGTTATGCCTTCCTCATTGGGGTTCCCGAAAGCGAAATAGGCAAACACAAGAGCAACTAGCGCCTGGCCGAATATCTTCGCCCAACCACCCAACCCAAGTGAGCGCTGCTTATGAGTTTTTATAAAGTCGTCAATGAAGCCCACGATGCCAAGGCCAACCATCACGAGGATAACTAAAAGCGCTGAAACTGAAGGTGTCTCCCCGTTTACAAACTTTCCAAAGAAGTAACCAATTAGTGATGCAAGAATGATCACCACCCCACCCATGGTTGGGGTTCCTCGCTTGGTGTGATGGCTCTTTGGTCCATCGTCACGGATGAACTGGCCCCAGTTCCATTTACGGAATAGCCAGATAAAAGCGGGTGTCAAAAACAAAGTGAAAGCCATCGAAACAGCCCCTGCGGTCAGTAGCGCTCTCACTCAGCTGCCTCCATTAATCTGTCGCCCAAAAACCTCAAGTTCGCTGACTTGGAGGATTTAACCAAGACAGTGTCGCCTTGAGAGAGTATCCCACGCAGGTACTCCAAAGCCTCGTCAATTGTGCTGAAAAACTGGGATTCTCCGTCCCAAGACCCCTCTTGGCTGGCTCCCATATGAATCAGCTTCGCCTCATCGCCTACCACCACAAGCTGACTAATGTTTAGTCGAACAACAAGCCGACCTATCGCATCATGCTCTGCCACAGAAAGTTCACCCAGCTCAGCCATGTGACCCAAAACCGCAACGGTTCTTGATCCCAGTCGACCCAGTTGAGCAAGCGTCTGAAGCGCAGCCTTCATGGAGTCCGGGCTTGCGTTATAGGCGTCATTAATAATCGTGACCCCATCAGAGCGCACCATTCGCTGCATTCTCCAGCGCTCAGCCAATTCCATTGATTCCAGGCCATCAAGAATCTGTTTCTTGCTCGCACCAAGAAGCTCTGCCGCCGCCGCGGCGGCTAGGGCATTCATAACGTGGAAATCGCCAATAATTTTGAGAGTGATGGTTTCTTTCTGACCGTCAGGCCAACACATGGTGAAACTCGTACCATCTTTAGTGAGGGTTAAATCCTCTGCTCGGTAATTAGCTTCTGCGTCCGTTCCAAACCAAACAACCGGGGCTATTGAAATCTCTTTCATTTTGCGAACCAGAGAGTCATCGCAGTTTAGAACGAGCTTCCCAGATGGCTGCATGGCTCCTGCCAGTTCACCCTTTATTGTCGCCGTTTTTTCAATGCCACCGAATTCACCAACGTGTGCCAATCCAACTTTGAGAATTACACCGACATCTGGCGAAGCAATCCTCGCTAGATAGTCGATGCTGCCTAAACCCTTAGCGCCCATCTCCACGATCAGAAACTGAGTCTGGGCATCCGCCCTAAGTATTGAGATCGGTGCTCCCACGTGATTGTTGTAGGACTCGATAGGAGCGGTAGTTGGTCCTACTTTGCTTAGAATCTCGCGAAGCATGTTTTTGGTCGTAGTTTTTCCATTTGAGCCAGTAATTCCAACAACCTGAATGTTTCCTCGTGATCTCAACTCGGAAACTAACCAAGCTGCCAGTAAGCCAAGGGCCTTGACGCTGTCTTGCACAACAATCTGATTGATCTGGTCGGGTAATTGACGCTCTACAACTGCCGCGATAGCGCCATGTTTTATTGCATCGGAAACAAAATCGTGACCATCGGCGTCCTCGCCAGGCTTTGCAAAAAACAGACTTCCAGGACTAATCAATCTGGAGTCAGTTTCGACAGTTGATGTAACAGAAGCATCCTCGTCGCCAATCAAGGTACCTTGCAGCACTGAGGCCAATTCAGAAAGTCTAATTTCAATCATCGATAGCTACCAGTCGCTCGGTATCTCAGGAGACACGGTTGTGGACGGTGGCACACGATTTGAGAGCAAAATCTGCGAAAGAATTTTCTGGTAACCACCTGCTGCGGCCATGGAGTTTGTGTAAACAGCCTTTGGCTTGTAAACCATCACACCCATCGCATACTGCGGATCTTCAACTGGAGCCATTCCAAAAAACGAAGTTGCATAAAAGTCACCGTAGCCGGCTCCTTCAGGAATCTCGGCGGTGCCGGTCTTACCAGCGGATCGGTATCCAGGCACTGATGTCACCCTGCCGATTGCACCGTCTTCTACAACTTTCTCAAGCATCAAGACAACATCCTTGGCAGTTTGAGCAGACACTACCTGGGTTGCGGTGGATTTAGGTATCGAAGTCAACTCACCGTTTTCGTCCTGGCAGCCTGCAACAAGAATTGGGTTCAATCTGACACCACCGTTTGCGAGTGCCTGGTAAGCGGAGGTCAACTGAACCGGTGACACTGAAAGACCTTGCCCAAACGTGGTGGTGAAGTTGGTTACACCGTCCCAGTCTTTATAGTCATTTAGCACTCCGCTAGTTTCACCCTCAAAGCCCACTTCGGAAGGTTTACCAAAACCAAAGCGCAACATGTATTCGTGCCTGCTGCTTGCAGGAACATCACGGGCAATCATGATTGTTCCCACGTTGGATGAGTATCGAAGCACTCCGGCAAGAGTCCAGTTCTTAGTTTCGTGCGAGAAGCTGTCGCTAATTGTGCGGTCGAACACGGCAATCGAATCTGGAGCACTTACCTGGGTTCCCATGTTGGCAAATCCAAGGTCAATTGCGGTTGCGGCGGTGAGTGCCTTCATTGTTGATCCAGGCTCATAGGCAAACTGGAAAACCCTCGCTCCACGCTCTTGCGGAGGAGACTTTCCTGGATCGTTTGGATCAACACTCGGCGCCTCTGCGGCTAGGACAATTCGTCCCGTCTTGACCTCTATGACGACGGCTGCGGCCCAGTCGGCTTCTAGACGCTCAACTTCACCGGCAAGAATCTGTTGGGCGTGATATTGCAGCCCTGCGTCAATTGTTAAAACAACATCTCTTCCAGCTTTGACCTCTTGGGTAACCACCGCACTGGCAGGAATTCGGATACCGTCGACTCCGGTTTCAAAGCTTTCTTGACCGTCAACACCGGCTAGGCAGGCATTAAACTGCCGCTCTAGACCAGCTAGGGCGTTGCCGTCGGGGTCGACAAAACCAATTAAGTTTCCGGCCACCGCTCCATTCGGGTAAAGGCGATTCTGGTACGCGTCCGAGAAAAGCCACGGAACGCCCAGTTCTTCAATCTTGCGGTGGGTCTCAGCGTCGACTCGCTTTTTCAAGTTCACATAGTTCGAAGTGCCAGTTAGTTTTGGAAGCAAAATCGCAATGTCCTCTTGCAGAATGCTTGCCAGGTCTGCGGCCACAGCCTCGACGCTGATCACTTGTGAAACTCCATCAATTACACGCTCAACCGGCCCAACCATCGATGGAGCAGCATTGATGTCGTAGCGATAGACGGTTGTTGCCAGCACGGTACCGTTGGCATCAATGATGTCTCCCCTGACTGCAGGGATTGTTCTAGTCACAGCACGATTTTCGTAGGAGTACTCACTGATTGCCTCGGCACGGACAATTTGAAAGTCAATCAGTCGAATAGCAAATACAACAACAAGAATTGTGGAGACCGTAAGAAACAGTCTCATCCTTCGCGTGATGCTGGTTTGCCCCGCTCGATTCATTAGTGGAGAAACCTTTCAAAACTTATCTTGTTGGTGAAGCTGGGATCAGGCTGGTTGAGACAACTGGCTCCGCCGGAATTGCTACTGGTTCAGTAGCGCTAGCCGGAACGATCAGTTGGCTTATTTGAGTTGACTCAATAATCATTGCCGAGTTAGCCACTAAATTCGTGGATTGATCACTCGCGATTGGTGCTGGCAGCGGTTGACCTAAAACAGCTTGGTCGGTCAATCGAAGGAAAACAGGATTGGTGTTAGGAACCATACCAAGACGGCTAGCTGTGTTTAGAAGGTTCTGGTTTGAAGCTAGCGAAGAAACTTCCTCGGAAAGAATCTGCGAGGTGGTGTCTAGCTCACGCTTTTCTCTCTTTAGATCGGCTAGCTCATACACTGACTGCGAGGTGAGGATGGTAAGTAGCAGATGGAGTATAGAAACGGCAACAAAACCAGCCACCAGGATCATTACAACAGGAGCACTGACGCGAGATCTTCTTAGAGTGTTCATGCTACTTTCCTGATTTTTTCGGCTACCCGCAAACGCACTGAAGCAGAGCGTGGGTTTGCAGCTATTTCTTGGAGAGTGGCCTGTTCGGCACCCTTGATAACTAATTTCAAAACTGGAGCGTGCTCAGGCAGCTCGAATGGCAACTCAATTGGCGCCGAGGAAGTCGAGGCGCGAGCAATTGCCTGCTTGACGATCCGATCCTCAAGCGAGTGATAAGCCAGAACCAGCAGTCTGCCGCCGATTTCAAGCGAGTCGATGGCCGCAGGAATCGCACTTTCTAGAATCTCCAGCTCTTGATTGACGGCAATTCGAAGAGCTTGGAAGATGCGCTTAGCGGGATGACCGGATGATTTACCTGGGATGAATGGAACGACATCACTCACGATTCCGGCCAGTTGCTTACTGCTGACAATCGCGACATCGGCTCTTCTGGAGACGATTTCGCCGGCGATCTTCTTGGCAAAACGCTCTTCGCCGTACTCTTTGAAGATCTGAGATAGCTCTTGTTCGCTAGCAGTGGCAATCAGCTCGGCTGCTGTTTCTCCAGTAGATGGATCCATCCGCATATCAAGGGGTGCATCAAAGCTGTAAGCAAAACCTCGATCTGGGCTGTCAATCTGCATTGAGCTCACGCCAAGATCCATAAGAATTGCCGAGGCTTCAGAAAAACCAAATTCAGCAAGTGCTTCTGGGATTTGCTCGTAGGTTCCGTGAAAATACTTAACACGTGAGCCAAATACCTCAAGACGCTTTTGGGCAAGATCTAGCGCTACAAGGTCACGGTCGATACCGATCACTGTGAGCTTTTCGAACATATTCAAAAAAGCCTCAGAGTGTCCTCCGAGACCCAGGGTGCAATCCACTAATACTGCGGAGTCGCTTGCGAGCGCAGGAGCTAGTAATTCCAAGGTGCGAGATAACATCACGGGCTCGTGAAGTGATTCGAGATTCTTTTGTGTCATGAGGTGATAGGCCCCTTAGCCGCCTGATTGGTTTTGATATCGGGGAAGAAAATCAAACCCAAATCAGGCAGTCAAGGTCAAAACAGGCCAGGAATCACCTCCTCGGAAATTTCCGAGAAGTCATTTTCTTTATTGGCTAGGTAATCAGCCCAGGCTGTTGCGTCCCAAATCTCAGCACGAGATCCAACGCCAATAACAACAAGCTCTTTACCGAGTGCTGCGTATGTTCTAAGTGCCGGCGGGATGGTTACTCTTCCCTGCTTGTCCGGGATCTCATCGGATGCTCCAGAAAGAAAGATTCTTAGGTAGTCGCGCGCTTGCTTGCTTGTGATCGGCGCCTGGCGAATGGTTTCGTTAATGGCCTCAAATTCTTTTGAGGAGAAGACGTAAAGACAGCGATCCTGGCCACGTGTTAGTACCAGCCCAGAAGATAAGTCATCGCGGAACTTGGCGGGAAGAATAACCCGGCCCTTCTCATCCAGCTTGGGGGCGTGAGTGCCTAAAAGCATCGAATTCCCCTTCCCCTGAAATTAGCCGCTTTTGCGATTTCCTCCACTATACACCACTTTGACCCACTTTGTGGTCAAAAATGGAAAAATACACCCATTTGAGCATGTTTGGCCTTAAATGCAAAAAGACCCTCAAAATGAGGGTCAAATGGGGCTATTTGCTGAGGTTTAGTCCCCCTGCCTCTTATCCCAGCGATCTTCGAAGAAGTTACGGCCTGGTTTTGGGGAGTTAGGTGTGGAGGGGCCAAAGCCAGCACTTATGTCTGGAAGTTGGATGTTTGAGGTGGCAACGACCAAGCCAGCAAGCATGATCAAGAATCCAACCACACCAATTAGTGAGAACTGAATCAGGACCCCGGTTAGTAGCACCCCAAGTCCAATTACAGCCACTAGGGCTCCGGCAATTAGCTTGGCCGCAGGGTTTCCCACTCGCTCCGCCTTGGCGGCAATCCCCTTGTCGCTGTCCATTAGGCCGCGCTCTAGTTCATCCAATAGCTGCTGTTCGCGCTCTGACAAACCCATGATGAACTCCCGATTCGATAGCTCTTACCCTCAGTCTAACGCAAGCAAGCTAGTTAGGCTATTGCTGTGAATGAATCCGAGAGCCTGCTCAAATTAGTGCAGGAGCACCTGGATGAGTTTTGTGCCACCCAGCTTCGAGGCTTTGGTGCCATTTCCGAGGACCTAGCTCCCCTGGTTACCTACACTCAAGCTCTCCTGCAAGGCGGCAAGCGTTTTCGGGCCCTATTTTGCTACTGGTCCTGGGTTGGTCACTTAGGAACCGCGCCTATTCAATCAAGTGACCAGCGGGCCAAATCAGCCGAGGCCATGGTGGGAATTGCGGCTTCACTCGAGATGTTCCAGGGAGCAGCGCTGGTTCACGATGACCTACTCGATCAGTCTGATTTGCGCCGCGGTCAACCAGCAGTTCACAAAAGATTCGAAACCCTGCACAAAAACTCTCAGTGGGCAGGCTCGCCTGAAAGATTTGGTGTTGCTGGTTCAGTTCTAGTTGGCGATCTGATGCTTGGTTGGAGCAGCGAGATTTTTGGTAACGCGCTACTGAACGCTCCAAGCAACGAAGTTTCTGCAGCTTGCCGAGACGAGTTCAGTCGAATGCGAGTTGAAGTCATGGCGGGTCAATACCTAGACGTCGTTGAAGAAAACGCCGCCATCACTAGAGCTGTTGAAGACGCTGTAGGCAGAGCCAATAACGTGATTTTGTATAAGAGTGCCAAGTACTCAATCGAAGCACCACTTCTAATTGGTGCCGCCTTTGCCGGGGCTACCCCTGATCAGCTAAGGCAACTATCTGCGTTTGGTGTTCCTCTGGGCATGGCTTTCCAGCTGCGCGATGATGTGCTGGGGGTGTTTGGTGACTCAGCAATTACTGGAAAACCTGCAGGTGATGACCTACGAGAAGGTAAGCGAACAGTTTTGATTGGTTACACCAGAGCTTCGCTAACTGCATCAGTTGGCAAGTTATTTGATGAAATGCTTTCCTCGAGAGAGCTAACCGATGAGCAGGTGGCGTTTTTGCAACAGACAATCATTGGTTCCAAAGCTCTCGAAAAAGTTGAGCGAACTATTACCGAACTAGCAGACCAGGCTATGGCGGCCCTAGAAAGAATTGAAATGGATGGCCAGGCTAAAGCTCAACTAAAGTCCATGGCGCAAAAAGTTATAAACCGCCAGGCTTAGATATCTATCATTTGAGCAAGCCGTCTAACCGGCGCCTTCTTGCCTTCCAGTAGCGATTGCAGTGGGGTCTGGCCCAAAACATCGGAGTGAGTAAAGAGCCAATTTATCGACTCCTCGATGCTGTATCCAGAATCCAGCAGCATAATTATTGTCCCGCGAAGTGGAGCAAGCGGCTCTCCAGCAACAATCACATCTGCCGGAATCATCATTTGACCATCGCGTTTTACAGCCACCAGGCTGTATTCCTCAAGCAGGCGATTAACTCTTCCCTTGGGAACATTTAGTGCTTCGGCGGCTTGATCTACGCTCATCCAGTTCTGCACTGGATCTAGATTGTTGTTCACAGTAATACATTGCCACACCCGAGCCCTTCACGGAATAACCAATCCTGCTGTGTGAACATAGAAAGGCTTATGAAGCCAGAAACAAGCGCAGTCAAGCCAACCAAGTTGGCATTATTTGCGCTACCGCTGATCTTTAGATACATCTCTATTAGTGCGGCGAGGCCAAATGGCTGACCTATCAGGCCAGCTGATTGCTGGCCGTTATCTAGTTAAGGCCTTTATCGCATCTGGGGGTATGGCTAGCGTTTACCGAGCCCAAGACCAAGTCTTGGAGCGCGAGGTCGCGCTAAAGATAATTCACCCGCACCTTGCTACTGACAAGTCATTTGTAGAGAAGTTTCGCCGGGAAGCCAAGATGGCCGCTTCGCTTTCGCACCCGAACCTAGTCAATGTCTTTGACCAGGGAACCGATAGTCAGATCATCTTTTTGGTTATGGAGTTTGTTCCTGGCATCAACTTGCGTGATGCTCTAAATGACTTTGGTGCACTAACTCCCGACCGAGCTCTTGAAATCCTAGAACCACTAACTTCGGGTCTAGCCGCAGCTCACTCGGCTGGAATATTGCACCGTGATCTAAAGCCAGAGAACGTTTTTCTTTCCGATAACGGAACAGTCAAACTTGGAGACTTTGGTCTAGCCAGGGAAATCTCCTCGCATACTCAAACAGGATCTGTAGTTGGAACAGCCGCCTACCTATCCCCCGAACTTGTGCTGCGCGGCCAAGCCGATGCTAGAAGCGACATCTATTCACTTGGAGTAATGGCTTTTGAGATGCTCACTGGCAAGCAGCCATATGACGGTGACCAAGCGGTTCAGATCGCCTACCAGCACGCAAATAGCAACATACCGGCGCCATCAAGTTTGAACCCAGAAGTTCCTGAACTCCTGGATGAAATAGTGCTTTGGGCTACCGCTCGAAACCCAAGTGATCGGCCCACGAATGCAAAAGAGCTTCTTCCAGTAATCTCCAGAGCCAAATCAGATATCAAGCGTGGGCTAACAACCACATTTGAAGACATTGGCCTAACTAGAACCATCACCGAAGAATTTGTTGCACCGGCCGGTGCAACCGAAGTTATTGGTGAATTACAACTGGATGAGCCCAACCAGAGATCGGATGGTTTCGTAAAGCTCGCTAAAGCGAATCGACGAAGTGGTCGCTGGGCTGTGATTCTCACCTTACTAGCAATTGTTGCCTCCGCCGGATCGGGCTGGTGGTTCTCAACCGGCCCGGGTGGCCAAGCAATCATCCCCGAGCTTGAAGGCAGGTCTGTAGAGGTAGCAATCTCCGCACTGGAGCCAATCGGGCTGCAAGTTTCCCAGCAACAAGAACACAGCGCTCAGGTGCCCGTTGGATTAGTTACTAGGACTGAGCCAATTGCCGGAACCCGGGTGGCCAAGCAATCAGAGGTAATTGTTTTTGTATCGCTTGGTCCAAAGCAAGTCCTGGTCCCAGAACCACTAGGTCTTGGCCTCGAAGAAGCAAAGGCGCTGTTAGTTTCTGCAGGGCTAACTCCAGGCAGTGTGAATTCATTTTTTACTGATACCGAAGCAGGCCAGGTGTTTGCCTTCTCGCAGCCAACTGGAACTTTGCTGAATGAAGGCAGCATTTTAGACTTACAGCTCTCACTTGGTCCGCTTCCAGAAGTTGCCGGCACCGATTCCACTCAAGCTATCCAGAAGCTTGAGGCGCTGGGGCTTACGGTCACAAGTGTTTCGGTATTCAGCGATGACGTTTCCTCGGGACAGGTAGTTTCCTTAGAAGCTGTGCTAGATCCGCTCCCCGAGGCTGCGGCAGTAACACTGAATGTTTCAAAGGGGCCTGAATTTGTGACTATGCCAAACGTTATTGGTGAGACAGTAGCCGCCGCAGAAAATGCCCTGAAGGCTCTCGGGCTTTCGGTAACGGTTGACACAGATCAGCTAAGAAGCAGATTCGGGGTTGTCAAAGTCACCAGGCAAAATCCAGCTGCCTCTTCAAGGGTTCGAGTGGGCTCCCCAGTAACTATATTTACTCGCTAGCGCTTAGCTAGTTTCTCCGAAACCAAGAACGCTAACTCAAGCGACTGCATGTGATTGAGTCTCGGGTCGCAGAGTGATTCGTAGTGCTGCTCTAAGGTAGCCTCATCAATTTTTTCGGATCCCCCGAGGCACTCGGCGACATCGTCTCCGGTCAGCTCGATGTGCAAACCACCTGGGAATGTTCCAAGCGACTTGTGCACATCGAAGAAGCCAGAAACCTCGTCCATCACATCATCGAAGTGACGCGACTTGTAACCATTCTTGGTGGTGATGCCGTTACCGTGCATCGGGTCGGTAACCCACAAGGGCTTAGCGTCTGTTTTGACAACTGCCTCAATGAGCGCAGGTAGCTTGTCTCTGATTTGAGAGGCACCCATACGGGAAATGAAGGTAAGCCTTCCAGGCTCACGCTCTGGATCTAGTTTTTCGATTAGATCCAAAACATCCTGCGCTTTGGTAGCAGGACCTAGCTTCACACCGATTGGGTTTCTTAGTCTTTTCATGAAATCGATGTGAGCTCCATCTAGCTGCCTGGTTCTCTCCCCTACCCACAAAAAGTGACCACTGGTGCCGTAAGGATTGCCGGTTCGAGAATCAATCCTGGTCAGCGGACGCTCGTAGTCAAACAATAGAGCCTCGTGCGAAACGTAGAACTCGGTGCTCTTTAGAGCTTCAAAGTCGGCACCGCAGGCAGCCATGAACCTAATCGCCCGGTCAATTTCACCAGCAAGCTGCTCATAGCGCGAGTTTGCTGGGTTGTCGGTAAAGCCCTTGTTCCATTCGTGCACCGAGCGAAGATCAGCGAAACCACCGGTAGTAAAGGCACGAATTAGATTCAATGTCGAAGCTGACGTGTGATACGCGCGCACTAGTCGAGAAGGATCGGTTGCTCGTGACTCCGGCGTGAAGTCGTAGCCATTTACCGCGTCGCCCCTATAGGCAGGTAGCGTTAAATCGCCGCGGGTTTCGGTATCAGAAGAACGAGGCTTAGCAAACTGGCCCGACATTCTTCCCATTTTCACAACCGGTAACGATGCTCCATACATCAAGACAACGGCCATCTGCAAAATAGTTTTCACGCGGTTACGAATGCGATCTGCTGTTGCGTCTGCAAAGGTCTCTGCGCAATCACCGCCTTGCAGCAGGAACGCTTTTCCTTCGGCAGCTGCAGCAAGTCTGCTTCGAAGAGTATCCACTTCTCCGGCAAAAACCAGCGGTGGAAGTATGGAAAGTTCCTGGCGAGCAAGAGCCAGGGAAGCCTGGTCAGTCCAAGTAGGTTGCTGAGCGGCAACAAGATTCTTGTAATTGTCGAGCCCGCTTAAAACCTTCGGGTCAGCTTGTATGTTTGGCTCCATAATTTATTCTAAGTGGCGAGCGCCGCTCGCTTTTCCTTAACTGTCGAAGCGTACTGATCCACATATTCTTGACCACTAATTCTCATCAGCTCGTACATGATCTCATCGGCGACTGCGCGCAACACAATTCGGTCGCCTTCCATCCCATCAAACCTAGAAAAATCCAGCGGCTTTCCATAAACAATTCCAACCCGGCGAACCCTAGGAAGCCTGGTTCCAATTGGCTGGACCTTTTCGGTGTCAATCATGGCTACTGGAATTACGGGTACTTTCGCCTCCAGTGCCATACGAGCGATACCGGTTCTTCCTCGGTAGAGCTTGCCATCTGGCGATCTGGTTCCCTCTGGGTAAATACCCAAAAGCTGACCCTGCTCCAAAACACCAAGGCCGGTGTTCAAAGCGGCCTCAGAAGCCTTGCCGCCAGATCTATCAATTGGCAGCTGCCCTGTGGATTTGAAAAACAGCTTCACAAAAAATCCCTTAATGCCTTTACCGGTGAAGTACTCACTCTTAGCAAGAAAAACAACCGGTCTTGGGCACTGCAGCGGCAAGAAAATAGAGTCCGAGAACGAAAGGTGGTTACTTGCAAGAATCGCAGCCCCTGAGGTTGGGACATTCTCAACTCCGCGAGTCCAAGGCCTAAAGATAAAGCGCAGTAGCGGACCCAGAACGAACGTCTTGAGTATGAAATACGTCACTAGTGCCTGCCTCTCATGAGCTAAATCTCAAGTTTAGTGTTGGAGCTTAGCTAAAGCTATGGCGGGCTAAGTCAGCAGCTCCGATAAGGCCAGCCTGGTTCAAAAACTTTGCCTTGACTATCTTGAGTTCGGGCCTAAAGCCCTTAGCTGGAATTGAGTTTTCAAACGCTGACCAGATTGGAGCCAGTAATTTCTCACCCACGGCGCTTACTCCTCCACCGATAACAACTAGTTCCGGATCCAGCATAGGTACGTAAATAGAAGCAATTGCTGTTCCTAGGTTTCTGCCAAGCTCGGAAATTAGCTCAATTGCAGCAACATCGTTTTCGGAAATCGCCAGATACAGCTGTTCACCAGAGAGCTCACCTGTTTCGAGCATCAATTCTTTCAGCCTTGCCGCCTTGGGCTCACCCGATACCGCAAGCTCACGTGCTGCTTTGAGTAAAGCGGTGCCAGAACAATAAGACTCAACACAGCCACGTTGCCCGCAACCACACTCTTTACCCCCAGGAAACAAAGCCGCGTGGCCAAGTTCTCCCCCAATACCAAAACCACCCTTCAGCAAAATGCCGTCCGAGATAATTGCCCCGCCAACACCGGTACCAATTGTCAGCATGATCATGGTTTTTGAACCTGCACCTGCACCAAACTTAAACTCAGCCCACGCGGCAGCGTTTGCGTCGTTTTCCAGCAGCACGGGAAGCTTGGTTTTACTCTCGATGCGCTTTTTCAGCGGTTCATTGCGCCATGCGGCAATGTTTGGCGAGTGATACATAATCTCGCGATCGGCGCTCATAAATCCCGCTGCAGCTACCCCAACAGCAACTACTTGCTCACCTTCACCGAGCCTTGAAATCAGCGAGCCAATTGCTTCGATCATCTGGTCTGAATCATCAATTGGGCTAGGGATCTTCAGCTCGTTCAGGATGTTGCCGGCGTCATCAACTAGCGCTCCGGCCATTTTCGTGCCACCGATGTCTATGCCTATTGCGTGCATTGAATGAGCCTGTCTATAAAGTCCAATATTGACCAAACAAGGAGTTTACCTGCCCAATTGACAATTCGGCAGGGGCAGTTTGGCCCCAAACAAGCCCTGATAGGTATATAGTTATCAAAAATTGCGTTGACAGGAGCCCCGATGAGATCCTACGAACTTCCTTCACTTGTTGAAACTGCGGCCCACGAAAACATTACTGATCTGCTGCTAGCCAGAGTCAACAAGACTCCAAATATCCCGCTGTACGCTATCGAAAAGACCCCTGGCGTTTGGACCGATGTCCTAGCTAAAGACTTTCTAGAGCAGGTGCAAGATCTAGCCAAAGGCTTCATAGCAACCGGCATACGCCCAGGCGACGCGGTTGCCATCATGAGCCGCACCCGCTACGAGTGGGCTCTAGTTGATTACGCGCTTTGGTTTGCCGGAGCGGTATCTGTTCCAATCTATGAAACCAGCGCTCCAACACAAATCGAATGGGTGCTCTCGGACTCTGGTTCGGTTGCGCTATTTGTTGAAACTTCGGAGCACTTGAGCCGGTTCGAAACCATAAAGGGATCTGTGCCGTCCGTGAAACAAGTTTGGAAATTTGACGATGATCCTTTAGTCAAGCTAGTTGCCATGGGTAGAGAGGTATCCAATCAGCAGCTGGAGCAAGCTCGCAGCTCGCAGAATCTTGACTCGCTAGCGACGATTATTTACACCTCCGGAACAACCGGCAAGCCAAAAGGTTGTGAGTTACTGCACCGAGGTTTTGTCGATCTTTGCAAAAACGCCATGCTGGAGCTTCCAGAAGTTGTCCAAGAAGGCAAAGCAACCGTTTTGTTCTTGCCTCTTGCTCACGTATACGCAAGATTTGTTTCTCTTCTCTGCGTGCACGCAGGTATCAAAGTTGGACACCAGCCAGATACCACCACGGTGGCCGCATCGATGCAGTCCTTCCACCCAGACTTCCTATTGGCCGTGCCACGAGTGTTCGAGAAGGTTTATAACTCAGCCGAGCAAAAGGCAGAAGCTGGAGGTAAGGGAAAGATTTTCCGCAAGTCAGTGCAAGTGGCAATTGACTTCTCAAAGGCGCAAGACACCAAGGGCGGCCCGTCACTACTTTTGAAGCTGGAGCACAAAGTATTTGACGCCCTCGTTTACAAAAAACTACGCGCCGCTATGGGTGGCCAGGTCAAATACGCAGTATCTGGTGGCGCACCACTTGGCGATAGATTGGGTCACTTTTTCCGATCTATCGGTTTAGTTGTTCTAGAGGGCTACGGACTTACCGAAACTAGTGCTCCCGCCATGATCGGAAGACCTTCTGATGCCAAGATCGGCAAGGTCGGAAGAGTTCTTCCTGGTTGTGCGGTAAAGATTGCCGATGATGGCGAGATTCTCCTGAAGGGTTCGAACGTCCTTCGCGGTTACTGGAAGAATCCAGAAGCCACTAAGGCCGCTATCCAAGATGGTTGGTTCAGAACCGGTGACATCGGTGAGCTGGACGAAGAGGGCTTTATCTCAATTACTGGACGTAAAAAAGAACTAATTGTGACAGCAGGAGGCAAGAACGTTGCCCCGACCGCCTTGGAAGACCCGCTACGAGCTAGCCCAATAATTGGACAAGCTGTTGTAATTGGAGACCAGAGGCCGTTTGTCGCGGCGCTATTGTCTTTGGATCCAGAGATGATGCCGGTGTGGCTTGCCAACAACGGTCAGCCTTCTGATCTAACCCTTTCTCAAGCAGCCAAGAACCCAAGGGTGCTGCAAGAGCTTCAAAAGGCAGTGGATGAAGTGAATGCTACTGTTTCTAACGCGGAAGCCATCAAGAAGTTTGAGGTTATCGATAGCGAGCTATCAGAAAAATCTGGTCACCTCACGCCTTCAATGAAGATCAAGCGCGAAGCGGTCTCCAGAGATTTCTCACCGCTAATTGACAAGATCTACGGCGGAGCTCCAACTACCTCTGATGCGATTAATCTTCCAAGCTAGTTAGCCATAAACCAACTGGTTTCGCGAAGCGCAGCCATGCTGATTTTTCTAGCCTCAGGATCTAATCGATCCAGGTATACCTTGCCATCTAGATGATCAATCTCGTGTTGAAAGACTTGAGCCAACAAACCTTCAGCTTCGATGTTCAGTTGTTCACCATCGACTGTGGTTCCAGACACTCTTACCTTTGGATACCTTGGGGTCTTTGACCAAATCTCTGGAAGTGACAGGCAGCCTTCGTCAACTAATTCAGGATCACCAAAGGATTCAACAATTGCGGGGTTTATTAGATGCCCAACTACACCGTCGACTTTATAACTGAAGGCTCGAAGGTTCACGCCGATTTGTGGAGCGGCAACTCCGGCCCGACCCGGTAGGTCAGTTGCCTGCTCTAAATCAAGAATCAGGTTTCTTATGGAGTCAGTGACTTCAGAAATTGGATCAGAAGCTGTTCTAAGGACTGGGTCCCCAAACAGTCGTATCTGTCTATCCGCCATGAATTAGAGCGGGTAAATAATTGAACCAACAACCTCAGAAGCTAGTTCCCGAGCTGCTTCGCGAGTTTGTTTGTTTAGCTCGTTGAACTTGATAACCGATCCCGCAGCTAGTGCTGGGTCATAAGGAATACGAACTACCGAGCGAACCCTGGTTCTAAAGTGCTGTTCAATCTCATCTAGTTTCACTAGAAGAGTTGCTTGTGTTGCGGTGTTGAGAGCAACGACGGAGTTTCTAACCAACTCACCAAAACCGTTAGCTTCTAGCCAAGTAAGGGTCTCGGAAGCCAAACGAGCTTCGTCAACAGAACCACCGGAAACAATAACCAAGGTGTTGGCGCGTTGCAGGGTTGGGCGCATAACCGAGTGAACGATGCCCGTTCCACAGTCAGTGATAACTACCGAGTAGTAACGAGCTGCCATATCGGCAACCACGTTGTAATCACCCTCGTTGAAAGCTTCCGAAAGCATCGGGTCGGCATCTGATGCCAAAACATCCAGCCTAGTTTCATCTCTTGAAACCATGTTCGAAAACTCTGCGAAACCATCGATTGAAGCTGCCCGGTTCACTACGTCTCGAACAGTGAACCTGGTTGACTTGCTAACGCGCTCCGCGAGGGTTCCACGGTCTGGGTTAGCGTCGATTGCAATAACTCGGTCTTCTCGCACTTGGGCTAGAGCCATGCCTAGAAGTGTGCTGACGGTAGTTTTTCCCACTCCACCCTTACGGGTTAGAACTGGGATGAACTTTGTTCCACCCTCAAGAGCAGCACCGATGCGAGCATCCATGGCCTTGCGAGCCTTCACCTTTGGTGAATCTCCTAAGTTAACAAGCTTCAGGCTGGCAAAGAACACTAGGCGACGCCAGCCGGATTCTGGGGCGGCGCGGAACTTTGCGGAGGCGTCAATTAGTCTGTCGGCGGTGAGCATGGCTGCCGGCTCTGGCTCATCAAAAACTTCGCCTCTTAAGCTATCTCTCCTGGAGTAGCGAGCTTTAGCTTCTTCGGGTTCTTCGAAACTAGTTGCAACCGGTTCTATATCTTGCGAACTGGTGTCAGCTACTACTTCAATAGTTGAAGTGGCTGGAGAAATATCTATTTCGTTTGGAACAACAGATCTCTCGGAGTTCTCATTTGAACCAAAATCTGCTGGGTCAACATTTGGTGAGTTTTCTCCAAGACCGGCTCCGTCTTCTCCGAATCCAGAATTTCTCTTCTTTGCCAAGAACTATCTCCTAAATCAGTGTTTCCAAATCAACTCTGTAATTCTAAGGCAGTTGCCAAAGGGGCGCTAATTAGCCTTCAATTTCAAGGATTAGATCGCCCGCGTCCACAGACTGGGTAGTAGAAATCGCTAATCGCTTTACGGTTCCGGCCATGCTGGCAGTTATTGTGGCCTCCATTTTCATGGCCTCGATGCTTGCAACCGGCTGACCTAATTCGACTTTGGCTCCCGCAACTGTTTTTAGGGTGACAACACCCTGAAATGGTGCGGCGACGTGACCGAGTTTGGATACATCTGCTTTTTCGGAGCTCACCACATCGCTAACAATCTTTCGATCGCGAACGTTGATTGGTCGAAGCTGCCCGTTGAGCGTTGCCATAACGGTTCTGTACCCCTTAGCATCTGGAGTTCCAATTGCTTCAAGTCCAATAAACAACGTCAGACCCTTGGAGAGCTCAATGACGTGTTCTTTACCCTGCTCAAGTCCATAGAAGAAATCAATGGTGTCAACTTGATCCAAGGTTCCGTAGTTTTCTCGCATCTTCTTGAACTCGCGGTATGGATCTGGAAACAGCAACCTGTTCAAGGTTGCACGTCGATCAGCACTGCTTCCTTCAAGTAGTAAAAGGTCCTCTTTCGATACTTCAGTTAGCGATAGATCAACCTTCTTTCCTTTTAGAACCTTGCTACGGAACGGCTCTGGCCAACCGCCAGGAAGATCGCCTAAAGCTCCAGCCATGAATCCAACTACCGAGTCCGGGATGTCATAGTTTTGCGGATTGTTGGCAAAATCCCCTGGGTCCGCACCAACCGCAACCAAATGCAGCGCAAGATCGCCAACAACTTTGGACGAAGGTGTCACCTTCGGTGGCCTACCTAAGATCTTGTTAGCTGCCGCATACATGTCTTCAATCTGCTCGAACTGATCCCCTAGACCTAAAGCAATTGCCTGCTGACGAAGATTAGAAAGCTGTCCACCTGGAATCTCATGATCGTAGATGCGACCGGTTGGAGCAGGTAGCCCTGACTCAAAGGGTGCATAAACTCTTCTAACAGCCTCGAAGTATGGCTCAAGTTGGGTAAAAGCAGCAAGCGGAATCTTGGAATCCCGATCAGTATTGGCAAGTGCTGCAACCAAAGATGATGCGGAAGGCTGCGATGTGGTACCACTCATCGGAGCACTTGCGACATCAACCGCGTCAACACCTGCTTCGATTGCTGCCAATAGTGTCGCCAGTTGACCGCCAGCCGTGTCGTGCGTGTGTAAGTGAACCGGTAAGTCAAACTTCTCCCGAAGTGCTGAGACAAGTAATCGGGCAGCTTCTGGGCGAAGCAGTCCTGCCATGTCCTTGATTGCAATGATGTGCGCTCCAGCGCTGACAATCTTCTCGGCAAGCTTTAGATAGTAATCCAGCGTGTAAAGATCTTCTTTAGGGTCAAGTAGGTTCCCGGTATAGCAAATGCCAACTTCTGCAATCGCCGTCTTTGTTGCCAGCACCGCTTCAATAGCCGGTCGCATCTGCTCTACGTCGTTTAGCGCATCGAAGATGCGGAAAATGTCGACTCCTGAAGCAGCCGCTTCTTTCACGAAAGCATCAGTAACGGTTTCAGGATATGGCGTGTAACCAACGGTGTTTCGACCACGAAGTAGCATCTGAATACAAATGTTTGGAATCGCCTTGCGTAAAGCTTCCAATCTTTCCCAAGGATCCTCAGCTAAGAATCTAAGAGCAACATCGTAGGTTGCTCCTCCCCAGGCTTCAACAGAAAGTAGCTGCGGGGTAAGTCTTGCTAGGTGCGGTGCAACCTGCACTAAATCTCTGGTTCGAACACGCGTAGCAAGAAGCGACTGGTGAGCGTCTCTGAAAGTGGTGTCGGTGATCGCAACGTGTATTTGGTCTCTAAGATCTTTCGCAAAGGCTGCCGGTCCAAGAGCCAAAAGCTTTTGTCTTGACCCATCTGGGGCGGGAACGCTCAGATCAACAGCTGGGAGCTTGCTGGCTGGATTCGTATAGTTCAGTCTTGGGCCATTAGGTTGGTTGACGGTAGTTTCTGCTAACCACTGCAACAGCTTTGTTCCGCGGTCTTTAGAAGGCCTGGTGAGCATTAGCTCAGGCCTTTCGTCAATGAATGCGGTGCTCAGGTTTCCTGTTGCAAATGTTTCGTCTTCCAAAACACCTTGGAGGAATGAAATGTTTGTTGCAACACCGCGGATTCTAAACTCAGCAAGACCCCTACTGGCCCTTGCAACAGCTGCCTCAAAAGTTAGGCCTCTAGAAATTAGCTTTACAAGCAGTGAGTCAAAGTGTGGCGAAACTTCGGAGCCGGCAGAAACAGTTCCGCCATCTAATCGAATACCGGCTCCTCCAGGGGATCGGTAGGTGGTTATCTTTCCGGTGTCAGGTCTAAAGTTTGCCGAAGGGTCTTCGGTTGTGATGCGGCACTGAATCGCAAAACCTCGCATCGAAATGGTTTCTTGCGATAGACCCATGTCCTTGAGGCTCTGGCCCGATGCGATCCGCATCTGAGACTGCACCAGGTCGATATCCGTGATTTCTTCGGTGACGGTGTGCTCGACCTGAATTCTCGGGTTCATCTCAATAAAGACGTGCTTGCCCGTGTTTGGCCCCTTGGTCTCAACTAAAAACTCAACCGTTCCCGCGTTCTGGTAGCCAAGCTCCTTGGCGAAGTTGACCGCGTCTTTGTATAGCTGCTGACGAAGCGCCTCGTCGATGTTTGGAGCAGGGGCTATCTCCACTACCTTCTGGTTACGGCGCTGAATTGAGCAGTCGCGCTCAAAAAGGTGCACCACATCGCCATTGCTATCGGCCAAAATCTGAACCTCGATGTGGCGAGGTCGAAGTACTGCTTGCTCGAGAAATACCCTCGCATCACCAAAAGCACTTTGCGCCTCTCTGGAAGCTTGATCAATTGCCTCAGCAAGGTCCTTTGGATCTTCGACGCGGCGCATTCCGCGTCCGCCACCGCCAGCGACAGCTTTCACAAAAAGTGGAAAGCCGATCTTCTCGGAGGCTTTGATCAGCTCTTTTGGGTTCTCTGACGATCCAGAAGATTGCAAAACTGGAACGCCGGCTCTGGTTGCTGCAGCAATTGCGTTCACCTTGTTACCTGCTAGCTCCAGCACCTCTGAG
Source organism: Rhodoluna sp. (assembly GCA_044342295.1). Lineage (GTDB taxonomy): Bacteria > Actinomycetota > Actinomycetes > Actinomycetales > Microbacteriaceae > Rhodoluna. Next base: position 46,182 of record JBIIQC010000002.1, read on the forward strand.
CTTGGACCGATGAAAGCAATTCCGTTTTCACGAGCAGCTTGAGCTAGTTCTGGATTCTCAGATAGGAATCCATAGCCCGGATAAATAGCATCCGCGCCACACTCCTTGGCAACCCTAATGATTTCGGCAACGCTTAGGTAAGCACTTACCGGATGTCCCTTTTCGCCAATTTGATATGCCTCGTCAGCTTTTTGGCGATGGGTGGAATTACGGTCTTCGTATGGGAAAACGGCTACTGTCTTGGCACCAAGCTCATAGGCAGCTCGAAAGGCGCGAACAGCGATTTCGCCTCGATTTGCTACCAGAATCTTGGTAAACATGGTCTCCTAGTAAAGGCTAGAAACAGCCCGTTCACTGAAATACATTAACTCAATAAAAAGGTAGCCTATTTGGGTGCATGTACTAAGCGTGAGTTCCCTAAAGGGCGGTGTCGGCAAGACAACCGTCGCCCTAGGTCTTGCCTCAGCTGCGCTATCAAGAGGCCTTCGTACACTCGTGGTCGATTTAGACCCACAGTCTGATGCCACAACAGCCCTTGGGGCTACCCGTGAAATGAAGTTATCTTGCGCCGAAGTGCTCAAGCTTCCAAAGCACGCCAACGTGGTCAAAGCCATTGTGGCAAGTGACTGGGAGTCACCTTCTGTTGGTGTTGTGGATCTTCTTCCAGGCAGCCCAAAGGTGGTCGAGTTTGATAGCCCAACTCCTAGTAAGCGAGATCTTTGGAGACTAGAGGAAGCGCTTAGCCGCGTTGAGACAGAGTACGACATCGTGATCGTCGACACTCCCCCTTCCCTAAATGGTTTAACCCAGCTCGCCTGGACTGCAAGCGATCGGGTTTTGATTGTGGCGGAGCCTTCAATTTTCTCAGTGCTTGCGGCAGATCGGGCCATGCGGGCCATCGCGGAGATAAGCAAGCAAACCGCTGGTCGCTTACAACCTCTAGGTGTTCTTATAAATCGATACATTCCTGCATCAAAAGAACACCAATTCCGTTTGGCGGAACTCGAGCAGCTATTTGGGTCAGATTTACTTTCAGTTGCTATTGAGGAACACTCCGCTGTCCAGCAAGCCCAAGGTGCCGCAAGACCGATTCACAGCTGGCCAGGTGAGGTAGCTAGCAATACCGGAAAGTCTTTCGAGTTAGTTCTAGATAAGTTGTTCCAGTCGCAAAGCCTAGATTCCAATAAGCGCTCGTCAAAGCGGAACTCAAAAGTTCTAAAGGGTGCAAAAATCCGCCGCGGTACTTCTATTCAGGCGGTACTTGATTTAGTAGACGAGCCCTAAACAGCTTTTCTGCTGGCCCTTCTTGCGGCAAGCTCATCCATGTCATCTAGGTGCAAGGTTTGAATGTTCACAAGAGATGCCTCAACCTCGCGAAGAACTATTCCAACAGCAATACCGAATACGCCCTGGCCACGGCCAAGTAGGTCAATTACCTCATCTTGTGAGGTGCAGAGGTAAACCCTTGCTCCATCGCTCATCAAGGTGATGCGAGCTAGGTCATTCATGCCTTGTGCACGCAATTGCTCGACTGCAATTCGAATCTGCTGCAGCGATACACCTGTATCAAGCAATCTCTTAACAAGTTTTAGAACCAAAATGTCACGGAAAGCATAAAGTCTTTGTGAACCGGAACCGGTTGCAGAGCGAACCGAAGGCTGAACCAGTGCGGTTCTGTCCCAATAGTCCAGCTGGCGGTAGCTAATACCGCTAGCGGAAGCTGCGGCTGTTCCGCGGTAACCAACTTTTGGGTCCTGCGAGATCATGCCGTCGGTAAATAACATGTCGTTATTGAAACCGTCGTTTTCAGACATCGCCTAACCTTTCTGTACTGGTTGAATGTTTCAATTCTCCCGCTTTAGTCCCAGCAAGGCCAGTTAATCGGTAAGGGCGGCGTGTCGAGCGCCTAAATTAAGGGCTTTTTACTTGTCGATCTTGGAGATTACGGACTTGATTAGCTCAGATCTAATGGTCGCGAACTGGTTCTCAATCTCCTGGGCATAGTGGGTAGCCCTGGACTTGCTAGCCGCCTCATTCTTGGAAAGTACCGGTGCAACAACACCTTCAATGATTCCAATCTCGCGATCGGCAGAAGCCTTTAATCCTCTTAAGTGACGAGGTGAAATACCAAAGCGCTGCAGGTGAACAATCGCCCGAGCAATCTCTAGATCAGCGCTTTCAAAAGGCTCTTTGTTGATAAGCATCAAGGTCTGAGCTTCCTGCAATAAACCTGCGCTGATTCCAGTTTCGCTCATGAGCGCAACCTTGGTGAGCTTGATTGGGTTTTTTGGTTGAAGCTTCGCTACCGATGCCTGAACTTGAGGAAGGTTAGGGGTCTTGCCTGAATCAAGCTGCTCAAGGTAATCGCGAATAACTCTAAGTGGAAGATACTGATCTCTTTGCAGCTCAAGAATTACTCTGGTGCGCTGAACATCTTGTTCGGAAAACTTTCTATAACCAGCAGGGGTTCGCTGCGGTTCGATAAGACCTTGCTCTTCTAAAAATCTTAATTTAGATGGAGAAAGATCTGGAAATTCACGATTCAAAATTGCAAGCACCTGACCGATGGTGAGTAATCTTCCGGAGGAAGATATAGCTCTCACGTTGGATTGGGCTTGGGCCATTAGTTGGTTCCTGCAGCTTTCGATGGGTAGAAAGTAAATCTAAATTTGCCAATTTGAATCTCAGCACCCTCTTCTAGCAAGGCGCTTTCTATTCGCACCCCATCGTAGTAGATGCCGTTTAGCGATGCCAAATCCTGAACTTGGAAAGAATTGCCATGGCGGCGGAACTCAGCGTGGCGTCTCGATACCGTAACGTCGTCCAAAAAGATTGCCGAGTCTGGGTGGCGGCCCACGGTTGTGACGTCGGCGTCGAGCAAGAATCTCGCTCCAGAATTTGGACCCTGGCGGACAATCAAAAGTGCATTGCCTCTAGGAAGAGCCTCCACGGCAGCTGCGTGCTCGGGGTTTAGGTCGGGGTTATCCTCGTTGAGCCACTCGGAGTTGAATCGAAGGGTTTTTTCAACCTCATCGCGCTTATCAGCATCCATGCTCAAGCCCCCTTAATCTCTTTCAATAGATTACTTGAATTTCCACGGTCCTCTCGCCAGAGCAATATAAGGTGCCAGAGGTACACAAACCCCGACCACCAATAGAGTGCTACCCCCCATAAAGCGAAAGCCCAGGCCAAGGGAAGCAGGATGAACTGGGCCTCCACAAAGATCTTGCCCATAAGTAACAGCGGGAATGAATACAAAAGCGCGAATGTGCTGGCTTTACCCAAGTAGTGAACTGGCAAGGTCGCGTAGCCAAGTGAGGCAAGAGCCGGAAGCGAAATCAGCATCAACACATCCCGGGCAATTACCAGTGCAGCTAGCCACCAAGGGATGTTTCCGGTCACAGACAGGGCAAGCAGGGTGGCGAAAATGTATAGACGATCAGCCACCGGGTCCAAAACCTTACCCAGCTTGGTCATTTGATTAAGCTTTCGCGCCAGGTAACCATCTAAGAAGTCGGTAATACCGGCAACCATCAGCACAAAGATGGCCGACAAGAACATCTCATTTAGTAGTAGCCACAAAAACACTGGAACTAGGGCTATCCGCAGAAAACTAAGCAGGTTCGGAATGTTCAGAACCTCACCCTTGAGGAAGCTGGATTTCCTAGCTGTCGGCATAGCTTGATTGTATTGGATTCAGTCATTGGACCACGAGTCAAATTTCAATGGTCGGGCTAGCGGGATTTGAACCCACGACCCCTTGACCCCCAGTCAAGTGCGCTACCAAGCTGCGCTATAGCCCGTGACTAATAGATTCTAGCGTTTGCGCTTTTCCCTAACCCGCATGGAGATTTCAATAGGGGTTCCCTCAAAGCCAAAGCTCTCGCGAAGTCTTCGCATGATGAACCTTCTATATTGCGGATCCAAGAAGCCTGTTGTGAACAGGATGAACTTTGGTGGCCTAGTGGAGGCCTGGGTTGCGAACAGGATCCTTGGCTGCTTTCCTCCCCGCACTGGGTGAGGGAACTCCATGGCCAGCTCTTGTATAAAGGTATTGAGCTTGCCGGTAGGAATTCGAAGGTCCCAACTGTGAAGGGCTACCTCCAGAGAGGGGACAAGCTTTTCCAGGTGACGGCCAGTAAGAGCTGAAATGTTTACCCTTGGAGCCCAAGAAACGTGAGATAGATTCTGCTCAATTTCTCGCTCGAGGTATTTTCTACGCTCATCATCCATCTGGTCCCACTTGTTGAAGGCAAGTACCAGTGCGCGGCCTGATTCTAGGGCAAGGTCAACAATTCGAATGTCGCCATCGCTTAGCGGCTCTGTAACATCAAACAAAACAACTGCAACTTCGGCTCGCTCAAGGGCGGCAGCGGTACGAAGGGATGCGTAAAAGTCAGCTCCTTGAGCCAGCTTGATTCTTCTTCTAATTCCTGCGGTATCAACAAAGCGCCAAGTCTTGCCGCCAAGTTCAACTTGTTCGTCAATTGGATCACGGGTAGTTCCAGCAATCTCGCTAACTACCGCTCGAACTTTGCCAACCGCTTTGTTCAAAAGAGACGACTTGCCGACGTTTGGTCGACCAATCAGGGCAACTCGTCTTGGTCCGCCAAATTCTTGCTCCGCAACGGCTGAGATTTCTGGAAGCTTTGCCATCGCGGCATCAAGTAGGTCGGCTACTCCTCGACCGTGCACCGCTGAAACGGGCATCGGCTCGCCTAGCCCTAGTGACCAAAGCGCGGCAGCTTCTGGCTCTTGCCTGGCGTCGTCTATTTTGTTGGCGACAAGGATTACTGGCTTGCCAGATGCTCTAAGCATCTTGACTACGCGCTCATCGGTTGCGGTTGGTCCAACCATCGCATCCACAACAAACAAAACAGCGTCAGATAGCTCAACGGCTACCTCGGCCTGAGCCGCTACCGCTGCATCAATTCCCTTGGGGTTTGGCTCCCAACCTCCGGTATCTACAAGCGTGAATTTCCTGCCGTTCCATTCGGCTTTGTAGGAAACTCGGTCGCGGGTAACTCCTGGAATGTCTTCAACGACCGCTTCACGGCGACCGAGTATTCGGTTCACTAGAGCGGATTTACCAACGTTTGGACGACCCACGATAGCCAGCACTGGAAGTGCTGGAAGGTAGCCTTCGAAACCCTCTTCGGCTAATTCGATTTCTAAGAGGGCTAAGTCTTCTTCGTCTAGCTCGTAGTCGCTGAGCGACCCGCGCAGCACGTCGGCGCGTGCTTGCTCGTCGAGCTGATCTTCTTCCATGAGCTATTCCTTAGCCGGTTAGCGGTTGATTAGATCAACCAAGGCAGTTACCGATTGCTCGAAGTCGAGTTCGGTGGTATCTAGAAGGGTTACCCCAGGTGCTGGGTTCAAAAAGTCAACGACTTTTGAGTCCTTCTTGTCTCGATCGCTAAGTTGGGCCTCTAAAGATCCATTTTCTGGCAGATCGAGTGATCTTCGACTAAGTCTAACTTCTTCACTGGCTGTTAGGAGAATTCTTACTTTGGCATCAGGCATAACAACAGTAGTTATGTCCCTTCCTTCGACGATGATGCCCTCATTTTTACAGCTAGCAGCGAGTGATCTAGTGATTTCTCGCATAAATGAGCGCACTTTTGGCTGAGCAGCTACTTTGCTCACATTCAGCTCAACTTCTTGGGATCTAATGGCGACCGTGAGGTCCCTTTCGCCAACCTTGACCCAATAGTTGTCTGGGTCTGTCGAGATCGAATATTCAAACAAAACATCGAGATCCTGTTCCCCTACGGTTGCCAAATCAATCCCTGCATCCAAGGCAGTCTTAGTTAGAGCTCGATAACCTGCACCGGTATCTAAGTACCCAAAGCCAAGCTGCCTCGCAGCTTGTTTGGAAACGCTTGACTTACCAGAACCTGCCGGTCCATCAACCGCGACTATTGTCTTGCTCATCCAACAATCTTCCAGCCGCGCTCGGTTAGAGCTGAAACTAGCTCGCCCTCTGCACTTGGCAGAACATAAAGTTCTGGAAGGCCAACTTGGGCTCCGGTGGCGTGCTCCAAAGTTAGGTCTTCTAAGTTGATACCTATTTGACCGATCTCTGTTAGAAGCCTTGCCAGCTCCCCCGGCTTATCGTCAATCATGACCGTGACCTTGGCATACTTTGTTGCGCTCGATCCGTGCTTACCTGGGATCTTGGAAACTCCCTGGTTTCCAGATTCCAGCAGCTTTCCGATGCTAGTTAGAGCACCCGGTTTCGAGGTGTCAGTTAGCGCCTCAAGCATTTGGTCTAAATCATCGCGCACACTTTTAAGAACACTAGACACTTGCGTGCTGTTGGCAGAAAGAATCTGCATCCATAGCTTTGGGTCTGATGCTGCAATGCGGGTGGTGTCCCTAAGTCCCTGACCAGCAAGAGACACATCGGAGCTGTTGGCCGATGCAAGTCTTGCAGCAAGTAGTGAAGAAACGATTTGTGGGGCGTGGGACACAAGCGCAACCGCCTTGTCGTGCTCGAGAGGGTCCATCGAAACTATGGTTGCTCCAAGATCGTGAGCTAAAGATTCAACTACTAAAACTGCTGCCTTTTTGGATTCCATACTTGGTGTAATCACCCAAGGTCTTCCAATAAAGAGATCTCCCCTGCCTGCCAGGGCTCCGGTTTGTTCGCGTCCTGCCATTGGGTGGGACCCGACATAGTTTTGAAGAGCGATTCCTTGCTGCTGCAAAGCAGTCAGGACTGTTCCTTTGACGCTTGCAACGTCAGTAACGGTTGCTTCTGGATGAGCCGATAGCTCTTTGGCGAGTACTGACGCTGTTACATCTGGTGGTGTGCAGACAATGACTAGCTCTGGCTCTGTACCCGTTTCGTACTTTTTACCCGCACCAAAATCAATAGCAAGATTCAGCACCGCGGGAGAGGAATCTTCAAGAAAGACCTCCAGACCCTTACCTCTTAGTGCCAGGCCAATAGATGTTCCAATAAGGCCGGTGCCAACAATCTTGATTGGCCCGGTTAGTCTTGAGTCTTTCACTGGGCCAGGTCCAAGCGCAGGGCTGTGGCACCACGAAGATAAACGTGCTGGATTTCACTTCTTGGAGTGTCTAGCTCAGCATTTACGAGAACTCTAATGACTCTCGGCATAGCTCCAGCTACATCCATTTCAACAAAGCACATCAAAGGAACATCACCAAGACCCAGCTCTCTAGCCGCTAGCGCTGGAAACTCTGATTTCACATCTGGCGTTGCAGTAAAGAGAATCGAAATCAATTGAGATTCGTTGACGTTGTTATCGTGCAGGATCTTGGTTAGAAGCTCTGCCGTAGACTTGATTAAGTGAGAGCGTTCGTCAACATCGAGCTGGATGGCGCCGCGGATTCCTCGAATTGACATGACTATGTCCTTTTCTTGTCAGCGGCTTTCAAAATAGCTCCGAGCTCTATTTTAGACAGTTGCCTCACGGCGCCAAGCTTTAGATGACCTAAATGTAGCGGGCCAAACTGTCTTCTAACTAGGGCAACCACTGGAAACCCTAGGGATTCAAACATTCTTCGAACAATTCGGTTCTTACCGCTGTGAAGCTCGACCTCTACCAGGCTGTGGTTTCCAGAAGCAGATAGGAATCTAGCCTTATCGGCCTTAATTGGCCCATCTTCTAATTCGATGCCGGCAAGCAGTTGGTTCAAAACTGGCTGAGTGATCTGGCCGTGCACCTTCGCTTGGTAGGTCTTGGACACCTCAAAAGAAGGGTGCATGAGCTTATGAGCTAAGTCACCATCGTTGGTCATTAACAACAAGCCGGTGGTGTCAACATCCAAACGACCCACGTTGAAGATGCGATCGTAATCTAGCGCATACTGCGAAAGATCCGGCCTGCCGTGCTCGTCTTGCATGGTGCTAACTACCCCTGCTGGTTTGTTGAGCATCAGATAGACCTTGGAGACATCGAGTTGAATCGGGGTTCCCTTGACTACCACTTTGTCAATTTCGGGATTGATTCGGGTGCCTAGTTCTTTGACGACCTTGCCGTTGACCTTGACGGCCCCTGAGGAAATCAGGTCTTCACAAACTCTTCTGGATGCCACACCGGCACTAGCCATTACCTTCTGAAGTCTTATGCCCTCGGTGGATTCTCTATCGCTCATTGAAATCGCTATGGATATCAGGCAGGTATGGGCTAATCGGAGGTAGCTGGTCAAGTGAATTTATACCCAACTGCTCCAGTAGCAACGAAGTAGTTCCATAGTGAATTGCACCGGTTTCGGAATCTGTATACAACTCGGTGACTAGTCCCCTGGAGGTAAGAGTTCTAACAACTGAGTCCACATTCACGCCTCGAATGGAAGCAATCTGTCCTCTTGCAATTGGTTGCTTGTATGCAATAACCGAAAGGGTTTCTAGCGCAGCTTGCGAAAGCTTGGTCGGGTTTTCATTGGCGATGAACATTTTCACGGCCCAGTCGTAATTCTGGCGAACATAGATTCTCCAGCCACCAGCTACTTCGCGAAGTTCAAACCCTCTGGCGCTAATGCCGTCTTTACCGTCGTAGTCATCGCGCAGCTTCAAGACAGCGTCGCGAACCTGGTTCACCGGTATCTCTAGCGCGGTTGCCAAGGCAACCAGTGAGATCGGAGCATCGGTAATCATCAAGATGGCCTCGATGGCTCCTTCGATGCTGTCTTCTTGCAAGGTGTTCTCGGTGCCTTGATTCTCATCACGCGTCATAGTCTGCTCCCAGGGTTGCTAGTTGTTCATCATCAAAGTTATCCGCTTGCCAAGTAATTAGTAGATCTGCGAGAGGCCCATCCTGCTGCATGGCAATAGCAGAGAGCCTGTAAAGCTCAAGTACCGCAAGGAACCTGGCAACCACTTTGGCCCTATCTGGCTCGTCACGAATCAGGTCAAAGAAAGTCAAGCTACCAGCTTTTCTAAGTCGCAGAATAACTTCGGTTGCTTGCTCACGGATGCTAACGGCTGGTGCGTGAAGGTGAGTGAGTCCAATGCCAGGAATTTCTCTTGGGGTGAATACCTCTTGGGATAGAGCATGGAACTCCTCAAGAGTCATGGTCCAAACAAGCTCAGGAGTGCTCTCGCGGAACCTTGTTTCAATTGGAACATCTCTAGCAACACGTGTTGCTTCCATGTCGATCCGGGTTGCGAACCAACCCGATACTTCCTTGAACGCCTTGTACTGTAGCAACCTTGCAAACAGTAGATCTCTTGCTTCCAGCAGGGCAACATCTTCTGCATCGACAAGCTCTCCCCTTGGAAGCAAGGAGACTATCTTTAGATCCAGCAGGGTTGCAGCAATAACTAGAAACTCGCTGGCCTGTTCCATTTCCTCGTGCTCGTCTAGCTGCTTGACGTATTGAATGAATTCATCGGTTACGCGGCTAAGCGATACCTCGGTGATGTCTAGCTCGTGCTTGGAAATAAGTGACAACAGTAGGTCAAATGGACCCTCAAAGTTACTGAGCTTTAGTGCAAAGCCTTTGTCCTGTTCGGGTTCTGCGACCTCGAGGTTATGGGGCGCTGCCACGAGACACTAACTCTCTTGCCACAGTCCGGTAATACTCTGCGGCATCCGAAGTCGGGGCAAATTCGGTAATTGGAACAGCGGCGATGGTGGCATCTGGGAACTTTACGGTTCGGTGCACGATGGTGTCAAATACCTGATCACCAAAGGCTTCGTACAATCTTTCAACTACTTCCCTGGCGTGCAGGGTCCTCGGGTCATACATAGTGGCCAAGATGCCATCAAGCTTGATTGCTGGATTCAAGCGGTCGCGCACCTTTTCGATGGTTTCAATCAATAGAGCTACCCCACGCAAAGCAAAGAACTCACAGTTCAATGGAATCAAAACACCGTGGGCTGCCGTGAGAGCATTCACGGTTAGTAGTCCTAGCGATGGCTGGCAGTCAATGATTACAACGTCGTAGTTGTCAGTAACTGGGCGAAGGACCCTGGCAAGAATCTGTTCTCTGGCAACCTCGTTGACTAGCTGAACCTCAGCAGCGGATAGGTCAATGTTTGCTGGAATTACGTCAAGGTTTTTCACACCGGTGGGCAAGATAACATCTTGAACTTTTAGGTCTTTTTCAACCATGAGATCGTAAATTGTTTTGATGTCGTGGGCGACAACGCCCAGTCCTGCGGAAAGTGCACCCTGTGGATCGAAATCAACCAGTAATACTTTGCGGCCATAGCCTGCAAGTGCTGAAGCTAGGTTGATTGCTGTAGTGGTTTTACCCACGCCACCTTTTTGGTTACACATCGCAATGATTCTTGCGGGACCGTGATTTTGTAAAGGTGCGGGGGTGTCAAAAACCGGCCTCTTAGCTGGTCGCTGTGCCATGAATCCTCCCGAGCTAATAGCCTACCCGCCCGTTGCGACCGCTATTTCCTGGCCCTTGGGTGGCTCGTCGCGTAAACCTCACGCAGGGCATCCACTGTAACAAGAGTATAAATCTGGGTGGTGGCAACCGAAGAGTGACCGAGTAGTTCTTGCACCACCCGAACATCTGCCCCTCCTTCTAAGAGGTGGGTGGCAAATGAATGCCTCAGGGTATGCGGTGAAACCTCAGATTGAATCTTGGCAGCATCGGCACAATCGCTAATAATCTGCCAGGCAGATTGCCTGGATAATCTGCTACCGCGCTGATTCAAAAATAGAGCGGGTGTGCCCTTGCCTTTTTTGACCAGCACTGGACGTGCCCTAACCAAATACACCTCGAGAGCATTCTGGGCATAACTTCCGACCGGAACAACTCGCTCCTTGGATCCTTTTCCAAAAAGCCGAATCATTGTTGGGTCCACGAGGTCATCCAAGTTCAGTGCGGTTAGTTCGCTGATTCTAGCCCCGGTTGCGTACAGCAGCTCCAGAATTGCACGGTCGCGAATTCGCGCAAGATCAGGTTCGCCGTCAATAAGTTTCTTGGGGTCTGGTCCCGATGCCTCGATTAGCATCTCGATCTCAGAAATGCTTATTGCCTTGGGTAGCCGCTTTGGAAGCTTGGGAGGTTTGATCATCGAGCTTGGGTCACCCACCGTGATTGATTCAAATAGCCAGAAACGGTGCAATCCCCTGACCCCGGCAAGCATTCTTGCTACCGAGTTGGCTGACAGTGCTCCAGATTCCGAGATTGAACTCACGTAGCCGGTGATATGAGACTCCAGAATCTGTCTGGGTTCAGAAATCTTTTGTTTTTCCAAATAGCCAAGATAAGAACTCAGATCTCGCCGGTAGGCGGAAATGGTGTTCTTGGATAACCCGCGTTCGATGCTCAGGTGTCGAAGGTAATCGTCAACTAGCTGCGCGAGGGTTTTCATTAGCTTCTTGGCGAATCGTCTTTACTTAGCTGATAGGCCATGATGCCAACCACGGCACTTGGGCTCATGATTTGACCCGTCAGCACGAGATTCACAGCTTCATTGATTGGCACCCAGGACTTAGGCATATCTGCCTCTTCGCCAGTTGCCTCAAAAACCAAATTGGTTTCAGAAAGCTCCTTGGCAACAAAAATTGTTATCGCCTCGTTGTTGCCACCTGGTGTGGTGTGAAAACTAATCAGCTCAGACCAGCTAGCTGCATCTAAACTTGCCTCTTCGGCAAGCTCTCGTTTGGCGCAATCCAAGAGTGACTCCCCTGGCACGTCCAAGAGCCCTGCAGGTAGTTCCATCAAGAATTTTCCAACCGGTCTTCGATACTGCTTCATTAGAAGCAGTTCCTCTTTTTCGTTAAACGCCAAAACAGCCACCGCTCCGGTGTGATCTACGTATTCGCGGGTAAGCTCCACGCCGTTGAATTCAAAGGTTTCGGAAACTAAATCCCACACCATGCCTTTGTGCAACAGTGTCTTTTTGATAGACGCAATCTCGACGCTCTGGTCGTTAGGCATCCTTGACCTCAAAGAGTCGGTTGGACTCTTGACGCTCCAGGCTTGCCTTAACTAAACCAACAAATAGCGGATGAGCTTTGTTTGGTCTGGATTTGAATTCTGGATGCGCTTGAGTAGAAACGTAGTAAGGATGATCAGCCTTTGATAGCTCAACAAACTCAACCAGAGAACCATCCGGGGATGTTCCGGAGATAACCATTCCGCCATCTGTTAGCTGATCCCTGTATGAGTTATTTACCTCGTAGCGATGACGGTGACGCTCAGTCACCTCGTTGCTTCCATAGACCTCAGCAACAATTGAACCCTTGGATAATTTCGCCTCGAAAGATCCAAGGCGCATGGTCCCACCCATTTCACCAGCAGCGAGAATGTCAATCTGCTCGGCCATGGTTGCAATCACCGGGTGCTTAGCTTTTGGATCAAATTCTGTTGAAGATGCATCTTCTAATCCAAGAACGTTTCTTGCGAACTCAATCACCATGCACTGCAATCCCAAACACAAACCAAGCGTTGGAATCTTGTTCTCTCTTGCAAACTTGAGTGCTCCGAGCTTGCCTTCGATGCCTCGAACGCCGAATCCTCCAGGAACGCAAATTCCATCAACATCAGCAAGCTGACTCGCAGCACCTTCTTCTGATTCACAAAGATCGGATGCTACCCAGCGAATGTTGACCTTGGCTTGATGTGCGAAACCGCCAGCGCGAAGAGCTTCGGTTACTGAAAGATAAGCATCTGGTAGCTCAATGTATTTACCCACCAGAGCGATAGTAACTTCGTGCTTTGGCTCGTTCACAGCGCTCAGCACTGAGCTCCACCTGGTCCAGTCGATCTCGCCGGCTTTGAGGCTCAGCGAATTGATGATGTAGGCGTCTAGTCCTTCATTGTCCAAGACGGTTGGAATTGCATAGATGCTTGGGGCATCGGCAGCATTTACAACAGCCCTGATGTCCACGTCACACATCAAAGCAATCTTTTTCTTGATTGACTCAGGAAGTGTCCGATCCGAGCGGCAAACTATGGCATCTGGCTGGATACCAATGGATCTAAGCATTGCTACCGAGTGCTGAGTCGGCTTTGTTTTTAGCTCGCCCGAAGGGCCAAGGTATGGAACTAGCGATACATGAACAAAGAACACATTGTCACGACCCACGTCGTGCCTGATTTGTCTGGCAGCTTCCAAAAACGGCTGGGATTCAATGTCACCGACGGTGCCACCGATTTCAGTGATGATTACATCGGGAATTGGCTCTTCGTTAGCCTGTAATCTCATGCGACGCTTAATTTCGTCAGTGATATGAGGAATTACCTGAACGGTGTCCCCGAGATACTCTCCCCTGCGTTCCTTGGCAATAACGGTTGAATAAATCTGACCTGTAGTCACGTTGGCGGCTTTTGATAAGTTGATGTCGAGAAATCTCTCGTAGTGGCCGATATCTAGGTCAGTTTCGGTGCCATCTTCTGTGACATAGACCTCACCGTGTTGAAACGGGTTCATGGTTCCCGGGTCCACGTTTAGATATGGGTCTAGTTTTTGCATCACGACGCGAAGACCGCGTGCTCTAAGGAGATTTCCGAGACTGGCTGCTGTGAGGCCTTTTCCTAATGAGGAGGCAACTCCGCCGGAGACGAATATATGTCTTGTACGCCCCGGATCCACAGTTTCCACCATGGAATTTTAGTTTACTCAGTTTTTGGGCTTAGTCGCAACCAAGCTAAAACGACACGGAAAAAATTTCTAGATTGAAGCTTTTGCCAACTCCAAGAGCTCCTTGGCGTGAGTTTTTCCGCTTTCGGATTCGCTCAAACCAGAAAGCATTCGAGCTAGCTCTTCCACCACTGCTTCGCCTTCGAGGCGAACCACATCGGTAGCGGTGTATTGATCACTGACGCTTTTTAGGACCCTGAGATGTCTGGTGGCAAAAGCCGCCACCTGCGGGAGATGGGTAACGACAATAACCTGGGCGTTTTGGGCCAAGGTGGCAAGCCTCTTTCCAACCTCGGTAGCTGCGGCTCCGCCAACCCCAGCATCAACTTCGTCGAATATAAAGGTAGGAGCCAGTTCGCTCTTGGCAAGAACTACCTCGATCGCCAACATAATCCGAGATAACTCTCCCCCGGAGGCGCCTTTGCCAAGGGGTCTTGGCTCAGCTCCAGGGTAGGCGCTAAGCAGAATAGCCACCTGATCGGCACCGTGTGATCCAAGCTCCGAAGCGGGCGTGATTGTTACCTCAAGTGAGGCGCCGGTCATGGCAAGAGCAGCCAGTTCAGCCGTTACCGACTTTGCTAGCTCTGCTGCAGCCTTGGTTCGAAGATCTGTGATGGTTTTAGCTAGAGAAATAGCCTGTTTACTCAAGGCTTGCTCAGAGGAAGTTAGCTCTTGGATTTCCTTGTCGGAAGAATCTAGCTCAAGTAATCTCGCTCCAGAGTTTTCCAAGAAAGAAACTACCTCTTCGAGAGTTGGCCCGTACTTTCGCATCGCCGAGGTTAGATCTGCTCTTCTTTGCTGAATTCTTTCAAGCTCGGCGCTGCCATCAGAATCTAGCGAAGCTAGGTAACCAGAAATGCTGGCACTGGTTTCATTTAATGAATAGCCGATCTCCTTGAGTTGTTCGGCAAGGGATGCAAGCTCAGGGTCATGCTCACTTACTGCTTCTAGGGCTCTTCTGGCCTTACCGATCAAAGTTATGGCATCTGATGAATCATCGAAGCCTTCACTACTTAGCTGATTGTGCGCATCGGTAGCTGCAATGCGAAGCTCCTCCAGGTGAGTGAGCTTTGAAGCCTTCTCGGATAGCTCAACATCCTCTCCTGGCTTTGGATCCAGGGCGGTGAGCTCTTCAACAGCTGATCGAATCTGATCGGCCTCGCGAGATCTAGCTTCCAGCTGGGTGGTTAGCTCAATCAAGCGTGAAGAAGCTTGCTTCCAATTCGCGAACACTGCAGCGTACTCGCTCAAAACCTTGGCAAGAGCATCCCCAGCGAACTGATCCAGCGCTTCGCGCTGGGCGGCTGCCGAGCGCAATCGGATCTGATCGGACTGTCCGTGAACCACCACAAGTTGATCGCCAATTTCAGACAAGATTCCAACTGGAACTGATTTGCCAGACAGTGCCGCACGTGATCTGCCCTCTGAAGAAACCGAACGGTTCACCAAAAGCTCTTGGTCATCTAGTTCGATTCCCAGCTCGCGAATTCTCTTAATTGCCGAATCAGCAAGCAACCATCTGCCCTCAACGAAGGCTTGCTCTTGTCCTTTACGGATAGCAGAAGAGTCACTTCGTTCGCCAAGTAATAGCCCAAGTGCGTTTAGCACCATTGTCTTTCCGGCACCGGTTTCACCGGTTAGAACAGTTAGCCCCGGTCCAAACTCTAGTTTGGCTTCGCTGATGACCCCGAGGTCTCGAATTAGAATCTCTTCAATCACGAGCTAACCCTTTTTTGAATCCGGTCCGCGCCAACCTTCGACCGGTAAGGAGAACTTCTTAACCAAACGGTTTGTGAAAGGACCCTGATTAAGTCTTGCAAGCTTCACAGACTTGTCGGACTTTCTAACTTCCACTCTCGCACCTGCCGGAAGGTCGGTAGTTCTTCGGCCATCGCACCACAGCACACCGTGACCAGGAGATCTTTGCAAGACCTCGACCGCTAACAGCGATCCTGGACTTATAACAAGTGGTCTTGCAAACAATGCATGTGCGCTCAGTGGGACAAGTAGTAGCGCATCAACCGATGGCCAAACTACTGGGCCTCCTGCGGAAAACGCATAAGCAGTTGAACCGGTTGGCGTAGACATCACGATGCCATCGCAACCAAAACTTGATAGCGGTCTGCTATCTACTTCAACAACCACCTCGAGCATCTTTTCGCGAGCGCTTTTTTCCACTGCCGCTTCGTTTAGGGCCCAGGATCGGTATACCTCTTTACCCTCTAGCAAAACCGAAACATCAAGAGTTATGCGCTCTTTCACTAGGTAGTCGCGGTTAGCAACTCGCTCGATGGTTGAGCCAATCTCGTTTTTTTCACTTTCGGCCAAGAATCCAACGTGACCCAAGTTGATACCCAGTAGCGGTGTCTGAGATTCCCGAACAATTTCGGCAGCTTTCAAGATGGTGCCATCTCCGCCAAGCACAACCGCTAGCTCGAGCTCTACTTCTTGACAGTCAGAGCCAAGTTCAAGCACCTGTTCCATGGTCTTTGCTGCCTCGCCGGTAGCAAACTTTTTGGTTTCGGTAAGTTGTTCTTTGGTCATAACTGGAGTGATTCCAGCAGCCACTAGTGCTGTTGCGGACTCTAGGGTCGCAACAATTGCTTCATCTCTGGCGGTATGGGATACGAGCAGGACAAGGCGTTTTTCGCTCATTTTCCCTCCCTGGCCAGTTTTTCAATTCTCTCAGTCCATTTTGACTGATTTGGTCGCTCGGAACTAGCAACCCAGATTAGATACTCGATGTTCCCGTGGGTGCCAGGTAGCTCCGAACGCTCCAATCCAAGCACCCCAAGACCTAGCTCGTTACAACAATCCACAACCTGCTTGATGGCTTGGGCCCGAAGCCTATGATCGGACACTATTCCAGAGGCCGATAGTGACTGCTTACCCACCTCAAACTGGGGCTTTATAAGTAGTACAAAATCAGCCTTTGGGGCCACCTTTACTAGGGCTGGCAACACTAAGGTCACCGATATAAAGGAGAGATCCGCAACCACCAGCTGGAACTCCAAATCAGCGATCCCGGTTAGTTCACGAAGCTCTGTCATAGTAACTTCGCGGGCGTTAATCCCCTCAAAAGATAGCACCCGTGGGTTTGTTTGTAATTCAGGCGCTAATTGGTCATGTCCTACGTCAATAGCGACAACCCGGCTTGCTCCGTGTCTAAGCAAGACATCGGTAAAGCCTCCAGTGGAGGCCCCTACATCCAGCGCACACTTGCCAACTACGTCTATTTCCGCAAATTTATCTAGCGCTCCCTTTAGTTTGAGACCCGCTCTCGAGACATACTCGTCTGCCGCAATGACAATTATCTGCGCTTCGATATCAACTAGTTGACTGGGTTTAGTTAGCTCACGTTCACCAATAAAGACTCGGTGGGCTTTAACTAGGTCAGCTGCGTGACCCCTGGATCTTGCAAGCCCAATGTTTACAAGGTGCGAATCGATTCGAAGATTATTCAGTTTCTTGTGGCCTGTTGTCAGAAATCATGGCTTCGAGCTTGGCTCTGATGGCTTCGAAAGCAGCAGGTTGCTCGGCAAGAGGCAATTCACGGGCGCTGGAAATCTCAACAGCGAGTTCATCCAATAGATCTGACATGATTACCTTTCCTTTGTTCCTAGCTTATTCGTATAAGGCTTGCTCGACATCGAGGGTGTGAATCGGCTGAGCGCTATCCCAGATAGTCAAACATGCGCACTTTAGTGCTTCCATTGACTTTGGGTCTCCGAAGCTCACAAGCACCTTCTGGCCTAATAGCTCCACCTCAGCGCTACCTAATTTGTAACCACGCTTGGTTTTTGTGGGTTGCTGGTAGCCAGCCAATAGCTCCTTGAGGGTTCCAAGAATATAGGTCGGCCTAGAGTCAGCTTTCGCAGCCAAAAGCTCCTTGCGGGAAGTGACCCCGGTCATCACAAGAGCAGAGCCAATACCTGCGCGATTTGCTCCCAGCACATCGGTATCCAGTCGGTCGCCAATGTAAATCGCACTCGATGATCCAAAGTGTGAAAGCGCTGTTTCAAAAATTGCCTTTTCTGGTTTGCCTGCAACAACTGGCAGTTGACCAACTGCCGTGTGAACTGCAGAAACCAAGGTTCCGTTTCCTGGCGCAAGACCCTCTTCTCTAGGAAACGTCCAGTCCTGATTAGTGGCAACCCACTTAGCGCCATTTTGTATTGCATAGCTAGCTTCGGCCAACTGTTTCCAGCCAACCGATGGATCAAAGCCTTGGATTACAGCAGCTGGTGAATCCTTACTTGATTCGACTATTTGGAATCCAGCAAGTGAAACATTTGAGCGCAGTCCCTCGCCACCGACCACCAAAACTTTTGATCCGGCAGGAACGATCTGTTTTAGTAGGCCTGCACCAGCCTGCGCTGATGTGATGACATCTTCAGCTTTTAGCTCTAAACCAAAAGATCTAAGCTGCTCGGCAATTGCTTCGCTAGTTCTAGAAGCGTTGTTAGTTATGTAGCCAACCTGTATTCCTTTGGCCTGAAGTGCGGAAATCGATTCGACCGAGTCAACAATCGCCCGGCCACCTTCATAAATCACACCGTCTAGATCTAAAAGTAGTGTTTCGAATTTGTCGAATACCTTAGCGGCCACGAGGTGCACCTCGTCTTTCGCCGCCTGGATTATCAAATCCCCTACGGGGTTTCCCGGAGTCGCGGCTACCAGAGCTAGACCTACCGAAAGGTTTTCTTGTTCCATCGTCAGATGAACTCCTGGCTGGGCGATCGGCTAACTTTGGGATTTCAATTTCTTCAATGATTTCTAGAACATCTTCTGGTTTACCAGCGAGGGCAACTTCTGCACGCTGAGCTAAATCAAACCATTTCTTGGCATCATCTTTGCGACCCAGTAACTCAAGAGTGTCGGCATAGGCGCGAAACAGCGGTGGTGAATATGAAAACACCTTGGCTGGGTTTAGCTCTGGAATCTCAAGTTCTGCTAAAGCTAGCTCGTTTTCTCCCAGATCTAAGCGGGCACCGCTAGTCACAATTGCTAGGTTGACCCGAACAGCGGGAGTGAGTTTTTTTCTGTCAACCTCACGAGCCATCTTTAGTGCTCGGTCGGGGCGGTTCATGCCGCGCTCCGAATCAACAATCAGTGGAATTTGATCGTTAGAGGCTGAGATTCTTCGGTGGGCCAATAGCTCGCGAAGCGCCAGAGTGTAATCGCCAACGGTATATGCAGTCACTCCAACGGTTTCTCGAACTACGGCAATTCTTCCAGCTCTTCTAGCTGCAGCTAGTGCGTGCTTGTGCGCAAGCTCTGGATCTTGCTCAATCAAGAGATTCACCATCGCAAGATGTCTTGCGACCATTTCGGCGTTTTCAGGAGTCAGTGTTTTCAGTTGCACCCGAACCCCTAGGTCAACATCGTCTGGAGTGATGGCGTCTGGAATTACAGGTGATTTCTCGCGATTTGGATCGCGGGTTCGCTCGACAAGCTGCTGCCAATCAGGCCTTTCGGTCTCCGGCTCTTGACGTGCTGCGCGACCTGATGGTCTCGGGCGATCGGGGCGAGCGGAATCACGACGAGGCTTACGGTCTCGATCTTCGCTCATATCCAACTTGTCCTTAAATGAAGATGGTCACCAACATACATTGGTGACCATCTCCTAATCTAAGTCCGGCGGTGTCCTACTCTCCCACAAGGTCACCCTTGCAGTACCATCGGCGCAGGAGGTCTTAGCTTCCGGGTTCGGAATGTGACCGGGCGTTTCCCCTCCGCTATGGCCGCCGAAACACTAT
>JBIIQC010000003.1:0-64623 GCA_044342295.1 Rhodoluna sp.
AGTATTACGAGGACATGCAGGAGCTTTTTGACGCAATACAAAAAGCAAAAGCGGAAACCGATAAACCATCGTTGATTACGATTCGGACCATTATCGGGTGGCCTGCGCCCACAAAGCAAAACACGGGCAAGGTTCATGGATCAGCTCTTGGGGCTGAAGAGCTTGCGGGCCTAAAAACCGTTCTCGGGTTTGATCCCGCGAAGAACTTTGACGTAGCCCAGAGTGTTGTGGACTACACCCGTGGCTTTAGAGCGCGCAGCAAGGGTGTTATAGATAAGTGGCAGGGGGATTTTCAGGCCTGGAGGGCAGCGAATCCCGATAACGCAGCACTGTTTGATCGCCTAGAAGCCAACAAGCTTCCAGACATTGATTCCGTCTTACCCGTTTTTGAAGCCGGCACAGATGTTTCAACTCGGGCAGCTTCTGGCAAGGTTTTGAACGCCATCGCCCAGGTGATGCCTGAGCTGTGGGGTGGTTCGGCTGATCTGGCTGAATCCAACAACACAACAATTGCAGGTGCTAAGTCTTTTGTTCCAGAGATGCACTCAACTCATGAGTTCTCGGGTGATCAGTATGGTCGCGTGCTTCACTTTGGAATCAGGGAGCACGCGATGGGCTCTATCTTGAATGGAATTTCGCTGCATGGAAAGACCCGCTCCTACGGCGGAACTTTCTTGATCTTTAGTGACTACATGAGACCTGCAGTTCGTCTCGCTGCCTTAATGAAGGTGCCTTCGATCTTTGTCTGGACCCATGACTCGATTGCTCTGGGGGAAGATGGACCAACTCATCAGCCCATCGAACAACTTTCCACGTTGCGCGCTATTCCCGGTCTGGACATCGTGAGACCGGCAGATGCCAACGAAGTCGGCTTTGCTTGGAAGAAGATTCTTTCGAGAAGGCTAGGACCTGCGGGAATTGCTCTAACAAGACAAAACGTGCCAGTAATTGAGCGCGGTATGCCTGATTCAACTGGCCAGAGCGTAGCTGCTGCAAGCAATGTTGAATTTGGAGGATACGTCCTGGTGGACGCATCGAATCAGAAACCAGAGATGATCTTGATCGCTACTGGTTCCGAGGTTCAGCTTGCACTTGCAGCCAGGTTAGAGCTAGAAAATAATGGCATCAAAACTCGAGTCGTTTCGATGCCTTGCGTTGAATGGTTTGAAGAGCAGACAGATTCGTACCGCGAGAGCGTGCTTCCTTCAAGCGTTCAGGCAAGAGTTTCAGTTGAGGCAGGACTTGCCCTTGGTTGGTCAAAGTACGTGCTGCAAGGCGGATCGGTTTCGATTGAACACTACGGTGCTTCGGCCGACTACAAGACACTGTTTACAAAATTTGGCATCACAACAGAGGCAGTCGTAGCAAAAGCCAATCAAGTTCTTGGAGGGAACAAATGAGCTCACCACTTCACGAACTAGACAAAGCCGGCGTGAGCATTTGGCTTGACGACCTATCAAGAGATCGAATTCAGTCTGGATCCCTTGCAGAATTGATTTCCTCTCGTGCAGTATCTGGTGTGACAACTAACCCAACTATCTTCGCGGGGGCCTTTTCTAGTGGTGACGCATACGCTGATCAGTTAGCTGAGCTTTCAGCCATGGGGGTCTCGGCTTCAGAAGCGGTATTTGAAGCCACCACACAAGATGTGCGGATGGCTTGCGATGTCTTTGCTGGTGTCTATAAGAGCACAAAGGGTGTTGATGGTCGAGTGTCAATTGAAGTTGAGCCCGGGATTGCTATGGACTCTGCCAAGACTGTTTCGCAGGCCAGAGAGTTATTCAAAGCGGTGGACCGTGAAAATGTAATGATAAAGATTCCATCCACCGTTCCTGGTCTTAGCGCGATCACCGAAGTGCTAGCAGCTGGAATTTCCGTTAATGTAACTCTTATTTTCTCGCTACAGCGCTACGCTCTCGTTATCAAAGCCTTCAAGGATGGTATCTCCAAGGCAAGAAAGAACGGACACGATCTGTCAAAGATCCATTCAGTGGCTTCCTTTTTTGTTTCTCGCGTTGACACCGAAATTAACAAAAGACTTGAGGTTATCGGAACAGAGCAAGCACTTTCTTTGAAATCAAAATCAGCTCTTGCAAACGCAAGACTGGCCTACGAGCTTTTTGAGAAGGAATTCGCAAGCTCTGAATGGAATGAGCTCGAGCGCGAGGGCGCTAATAAACAGCGACCGCTCATGGCCTCTACGGGCGTGAAGGACACTTCCCTACCGGACACTTTGTACGTGACGGAATTGGTTGCACCAGAGCTTGTGAACACAATGCCAGAAGCAACCATGGAGGCGGTCTTCGACCACGGGGTCATATCGCCAGACACCATAACTTCGGAGTACGAGAGCTCGAGAGAAGTTCTTACCGCACTTGAAGAGATTGGTATTTCATACGACGACGTCGTTTCTCTTTTGGAAACAGAAGGCGTGGAGAAGTTTGTGGCTTCCTGGAACGACCTTTTGGACACAGTCTCAAAAGCGCTGCAGGGAAAATAGTGAACCTAGTAGTCGCAACCAGAGGTGCGTCGTTCGCAGCGGTGGAACAAGTTGTTCCTGAGCTGGTTAGTCAGAAAATTGCCAGCAGAATCTTTGCCAAGGATCACACCATCTGGGGTAAGGAAGCGGAGGCAGAGTCCTCAATTCGCCTTGGTTGGGTTGATGCTGCAACCGAATCGCTGGAACTGCTGCCAGAGCTTCAGACCCTAAGGGCCGAGCACCAGAGCAAAGGACTAACCAGGATTGTGCTTTGCGGGATGGGTGGATCTTCGCTGGCTCCCGAGGTAATCGCCGCTACCTCTGGAGTGGAGCTAGTTGTCTTGGACTCGACCTATCCTTCTCAGGTGCGCGCTGCAGTTTCGAAGGATCTTGGTCGAACTATTGTGGTTGTTTCTTCGAAGTCTGGATCCACAGTTGAAACTGATTCTCAAAAACGTAGCTTTGAGCAAGCTTTCGAACAGGCCGGCATTGATAGCACTGAGCGAATCATTATTGTCACAGATCCCGGTTCACCGATGCAGAAGCAGGCACTAAGTGATGGTTACAGGGTGTTTCTGGCTAATCCGAATGTCGGAGGAAGATTCTCCGCGCTCACAGCTTTCGGAGTCGTGCCATCAGTGCTGGCAGGTGTCGACATGGAGCCGGTTTTGTTGGAGGCAATCTCCGCGGCCGAGCTTCTTCGGTTGGATGAACCAGGGAACCCAGCCTTGGTTGTTGGGGCTGCAATGGCAAGAAGTGAATCAGGTTCTGGCTTCAAAGACAAGTTGGGCATTATTCCGGTAAGCAGCAGAATTGTTGGACTTGGGAGCTGGATGGAGCAGCTGATAGCTGAGTCGACCGGGAAGATTGGCCGCGGAGTTCTTCCGATTGTTCTTGACGAGAGCTCCCCTGAGCTCAGAGCGCCCGCCGATGACCTTCTGACAATCGGGCTCGTGGACGATGTTGCGCATGCGTCTTTTGACGTGAACGTTTCCGGTGGCCTTGGGGCGCAACTTCTGCTTTGGGAAGTTTCGACAGTGGTTGCGGCAAGGCTTCTGGGCGTGAATCCGTTTGACCAGCCGGATGTGGAATCAGCGAAGATTGCCTCTCGAGCCTTCCTAGACAATAAGTCAGCTAGCAAGAGCTCATTATTCATTGACTCAGAAGTGGAAGTATCTGCTAAGAACTTGAACCTAAAATCAGATTCAAACCTCGCCGATGCGTTTGGTTTGCTATTAGCGGCAGTTCAGGATTCGAGCTACTTAGCAATTCATGCATATCTAGACCGCGGTCGCGATCAAGCCTTCGAGGGTCTAAGAGATTTGGTCGCCCAAGTATCTGGAAGGCCAACGACATTCGGTTGGGGTCCAAGGTTTCTTCACTCAACTGGTCAGTATCACAAGGGCGGCCCAGCGCAAGGAGTGTTTCTCCAGCTCATCGGAACAGGAGACATTGAAATTCCAGTGCCTGGTCGTGATTTTGGATTCTCAGAGCTTATGAATTCCCAAGCTGACGGCGATGCGGATGTTCTAGCAGCGGCTGGTAGACCCGTACTTACACTTCGTTTTGCTAACAACGAAAAGGCTCTAGCTCTAGTTACTCAGATTCTTGGAGCCAAGTAGATATTTGATACTTGCTTATGACAAAGATCGCTCTGCCGTTACTACTTCTTTTTGGTCAGCTTTGACGCAGGCTTTTTAGCGACAGCTTTCCTAGCGACTGGCTTTGCTTTTTGCGAAGTCTTGACGGACTTCTTCACGATTTTTGCTGGCGCAGCTTTTTTGGCAGTTGGTTTCTTTGCAACCGGCTTAGCAGCTTTCTTTGCAACAGTTTTGACAGGTTTTACTGGTTTTACAGGCTTAACCGGCTTCACTGCTTTTGCAGCCTTTGCTTTCTCAGCCGCCATCTTCACTGCCTGTGCCTTTGCGGCAGCTGTGCGAGCAGCTTCTTCTTTAAGTTGCTTCTTCGCAGCTTCGGCAAGTTTTGCTCTGCGGTCCTTGATGGATGAGAGCGCCTCATCCAGAAGTGCCTTCGCTTCATCTGAGGTGCGACGTTCTTTCACGTAGGCCAAATGGGTTTTGTAAGGCTCGTGCTTGAGAATCTGCGGTGGGTTCTTTTTGTCCTGTCCTGCCGGTAGACCGCAGTTTGGGCAATCGATCATGTCTGGAATCTCTGCTGGATCAACATGAGCGGCAAACTGTGGGCTCTGGGTGTGTCCGTTTATGCAGTAGTAGTGACGTTCAACTCGTTCGGATTTGAATCCGCGGTATTGCTCCCCCATTGGACCTGCGCCAACACGCGAGCCTCTTATTGCTGATCCTCCGCTTGCCAAAATCTCCCCTAAAAACCGAACCTGGTAAACAAACCAAGTGCGACGACTGAGCCAACCCAAACAAGGCCAAGGATAATTGTGATGCGGTTTAGGTTTCTCTCAGCAACTCCAGAGGAAGAAACGTTTGTAGTCACTCCGCCACCGAACATGTCGGAGAGTCCGCCACCTCTACCTTTGTGAAGCAAAATCATAAGAATAAGCAGCAAGCTGGTGATTGCTAGCAGCACCTGAAGTGCGATTTGGATTGCGGCCATGGATTTACCTGTTCTTTTTAAGTACTAGAAGATTATAAGCTGACATGCCTCTGGAAGCGGCAAATACCAGTGAACTCGTCCACTACAAGGCTTGCTCCTCCAACCAAAACCCCATCAACCTCTGGGGAAGCTAGGAATCCAGCAACATTTGCGCTCTTTACTGAGCCACCATAAAGGATTCTGGTTTGCTCAGCTGTCTCGGAAGATGTCAGTTCAGCAATGGTTTGACGTAGTTTCTTTGCTACCTCAGCGGCTTGTTCGCTCGTGGCTACCTTACCTGTTCCAATGGCCCAGACCGGCTCGTAGGCAACTACGAAATCTCCGATGTCCTTGTGACCCTCAAGAGCCTTGGTGAGCTGTCTAACGGGCACTGCTGCGGCACCTTCGGCCTCTAGCTCCTCGAGAGTTTCACCAACGCAGATCACTGGGACGAGCTTGTTCTTGAAGCAGGCAGCAACCTTGTCGCGAATCAGGTCATCATCTTCGTTGTGGAACTGACGCCTTTCGGAGTGACCGACTAAGACGTATTCGACATCTAGCTTCTTTAGAAATGCACCAGCCACCTCACCGGTGAATGCACCGGACTCGTGCTTTGAGATGTCCTGGGCACCTAAGCGCAGCTGAAGCTTGTCGGCGTCTATCAGAGTTTGAACAGTTCGAAGGTCTGTGAAAGGTGGAAAAACTGCGACCTCGACCTTTTCGTAGTCGTGGTCGACGTCCTTGAGCGTCCAAGCAATCTTCTGCACCAGGGCAATAGCTTGCTGGTGATCGAGGTTCATCTTCCAGTTACCTGCAATCAGCGGCTTACGATCGCTCATGACAGAACCTCCAGTCCGGGAAGGGATTTTCCTTCCAAATACTCAAGACTAGCTCCACCGCCGGTAGAGATGTGCCCAAACTCACCATCTTGGAACCCAAGTGCCCTAACTGCAGCTGCCGAGTCGCCACCTCCGACGACCCCAAGGCCCTCAACATGGATCAGGGCCATGGCAACTGATTTGGTTCCAGCGCTAAAGCTCTCAAACTCAAAAACTCCCATTGGCCCGTTCCAAAAACACAACTTGGAAGAAGAAACAATTGCCGCAAACTTCTCTGCAGATTCTGGACCAATGTCTAGTCCAATGCCATCAGGCCCGAACTCGGTTTGCTCTAGTTGGTCAACCGCCACCACCAAATGCTTGGCGTCAGCCGCGAAAGCACTTGCCATAACGATGTCGGTTGGCAAGACAATACTGACTCCGAGCTTCTTAGCCTGCTCAAGGTAACCCTTGACCGTTTCGATTTGGGACTGTTCGACTAAGCTCTTGCCAATTTTGTACCCAAGGGCGGCAAGGAAGGTGAATACCATTCCACCGCCAATCAAAAGATTGTCCACGCGAGGAAGCAGAGCCGAAATAACTCCCAGCTTGTCGGAAACTTTGGATCCGCCAAGAACTACGGTGTATGGGTGCGAACCGGTTCCCATCAGCTGCTCTAACACTGAGAGCTCTTTCTCAACTAAGAATCCAGCCGCTGAGGGCAGCAAGGTGGCTACCTCAAACACACTTGCCTGCTTGCGATGCAGCACGCCAAATCCATCGCTTACAAAAATATCCGCTAACTCGGCTAGCTTTGATGCAAACGCCGCACGTTCATATTCCTGGTCACTAGTCTCAGCTGCGTGAAAGCGCAGGTTCTCCAGAAGCAGAACTTGCTTGTCTGCGAGATTGGAGACCTTCTCTGCGGCTGCTGACCCAACACAGTCTTCTGTGAACAAAACCACTTGCTCAAGTAGCTGCGCTAGTCTCTTCGCAACTGGCGCCAGAGAGTATTTTTCAACCCTTGCCCCATCTGGTCTTCCAAGGTGCGAGCAGATAATGACCTTTGCACCTTGCTCAACTAGGTATTTGATAGTTGGCAGTGAAGCCCTGATTCTTCCCTCGTCGGTGATAACGCCGTCTTGGATTGGCACGTTTAGGTCACACCGAAGTAGAACCCGCTTTGATTCAAGCGGGCCAAGCGTGGATAGAGTTCTCAAAACTAGAGTTTGTTCGCAACCAAAACAGTAAGGTCAACAAGTCTGTTTGAGTAACCCCATTCGTTGTCATACCACGCGCTGATCTTCACGGTGTTGTCGATTACCTTTACAAGACCCGCGTCAAAAATTGAAGAGTGTGGGTCGGTCACGATATCGGAAGAAACGATCTCATCTTCCGTGTAGAGAAGTATTCCCTTTAGTGGACCAGCTGCGGCCTTCTTGTATGCCGCCTTGATTTCCTCAATAGTAACTTTCTTCGCGGAAACCAATGTCAGGTCAGTAATCGAACCGGTTGGAACTGGAACACGTAGCGCAAAGCCGTCCAGTTTTCCCTTTAGCTCTGGAAGGACAATGCCGATAGCTTTGGCAGCGCCAGTAGATGATGGAACAATGTTGATTGCAGCAGCTCTTGCACGTCGCAGGTCACCGTGTGGTCCATCCTGCAGGTTCTGATCGGCCGTGTAGGCGTGGATAGTTGTCATCAGACCGTTTACGATTCCAAATTCATCGTGAAACACCTTGGCAAGTGGTGCCAGGCAGTTGGTGGTGCAAGAAGCGTTTGAAATGATGTGGTGCTTGGCTGGGTCATATAGATGCTCATTCACACCGATTACAAAAGTCGCATCCTCACCGGTCGCCGGGGCAGAAATTAGCACCTTCTTGGCTCCAGCCTCTATGTGCTTGATCGCATCTTTGGCATCAGTAAAGCGACCGGTTGATTCGATAACGATGTCAACACCGAGATCTCCCCAGCCTAGGTTTGCTGGGTCTTTCTCTGCCAGCACCTTGATCTTGTAATCGCCAACCAGAATGTTCTGGCCCTCTACTCGAACCTCTTGATTAAGTCGACCAGTTACCGAGTCATATTTGAGAAGATGCGCAAGTGCCTTTGGGTCGGATAGGTCATTTACGGCGACGATCTCAAGATCAGTGCCCTTAGCTAATTCTGCGCGAAGGTAATTGCGGCCAATTCTTCCAAAGCCATTAATGCCAACTTTTATAGTCAAGGTGTTCCTTTTTGCTTGGCGCCAGGGGCGCGGTTATCAGATCAAATCCACGCAGCCCCGGGTGGAAATATCAGACTAGCAGTAAGCCCTTTGTTTGGCCGCGAGCTGCTTCAAAGCGAGCCTGAACATCAGGCCAGGAAACAATCTTCCAGAATGCGCTTACGTAATCAGCCTTGACG
This sequence comes from Rhodoluna sp., assembly GCA_044342295.1. GTDB lineage: Bacteria > Actinomycetota > Actinomycetes > Actinomycetales > Microbacteriaceae > Rhodoluna. Next base: position 8,269 of record JBIIQC010000003.1, read on the forward strand.
TTCTGGTAGTCGAGGTAGAAGGCGTGCTCCCACATATCAAGCATCAGAAGTGGAATGGTAGCCGGGGCAAGGTTTCCCTGGTGGTCATAGAGCTGTTCGATGATTAGCTTGGACCCGAGGATGTCCCAGGCGAGGATTGACCAGCCAGAGCCCTGGATGCCAAGAGCCGAGGCGGTGAAGTGCGCCCTAAAACCGTCGTAACTTCCGAAGAACTCATCGATAGCAGCTGCCATCTCTCCGGTTGGTTTGTCTCCACCGTCAGGGCTTAGATTCTTCCAAAAAACAGTGTGATTTACGTGGCCTGCAAGGTTGAAAGCAAGATCCTTCTGGAGCTTATTTACCCAGGTCAGGTCATTCTTGTCTCTAGCCTCGGCTAGCAGATCAAGTGCACTGTTTGCTCCGTTGACGTAGGCAAGATGATGCTTGTCGTGATGCAATTCCATGATGCGACCCGAAATGTTCGGTTCAAGTGCGCCGTAGTCGTAGCCAAGATCTGGAAGTGTGTACTTGCTCATGTGCCGTCCTATTCGTCGATGCTTCTATTATGCGATATCTCTGGTTTGCTAGTCGTTCTCTAGCTCTTCAGGCAAGAATGCGTCTGTGCCATCAATACCGAGCTCTTCGGCTTTTTTGTCGGCCATAGATAGCAGCCTTCGGATTCTGCCGGCTACAGCGTCTTTGGTCATTGGTGGGTTAGCCAATCGCCCTAACTCATCCAAGCTTGCCTGCTTATGTTTGAGTCTTAGCTCCCCTGCGTACTTTAGATGCTTGGGAATGTCTTCGCCGAGAATCTCAAGTGCTCGCCCTACTCTCGCACCCGCTGCCACGGCAGCCTGGGCGGAGCGACGTAGATTTGCGTCGTCGAAGTTTGCCAGACGGTTAGCGGTTGCTCGCACTTCTCTGCGGAGTCTAAGCTCTTCCCACTTCAATAGCTGTCCATGGGCTCCCATCTGAGTGAGCATTGCGGAGATTGCATCGCCATCTCGGATAACGACTCTAAACATTCCGCGAACTTCTCTTGGCTTGGCGTTGATTCCTAGCCTTCTAGCAATACCAACGAGCGCCATCGCAACTTCGTTTCCTGGAGCCGTGACTTCGAGCGCTGCAGATCTGCCAGGATCAGTAAGAGATCCGTGGGCCAAGAACGCTCCGCGCCAAACAGCCTGCGCTTCACCAATCGACCCCGCCACAAGAGTTGCAGGCAGTCCTCTTGCAGGGCGACCACGGCTGTCTACTAAACCAGTTTGCCTTGCGAGGGTGTCACCCTGGCCCAATACTCGGATCTGATAACGACTGGTCTTTCGAATTCCGCCAGCGGATATAACTGAAAGTTCACTTTCGCAGCCGAATAGCTCTGAGAGGTCTTTTCTCACTCTTCTTGCGACCTGAGCGGAGTCAAGCTCAACTTCGATTACAACTTTCCCGGATACCAGGTGCAAACCACCAGCGAGGCGAAGAATAGTTGCCAGCTCAGCAGCGCGAACAGCACTTTTTGGTACATCTATTCGTGCCAACTCGTCTTTAATGTCAGCCGTGAGTGCCATCTTTTACTCCTTGCCCAAGTCACGGTGTCTTACCGTGACAGAAATGTTCTTGTTTTCCTCTAAAGCCTTACCTAGGGCGGTTGCTACAGCTACCGATCTGTGCTTACCTCCGGTGCAACCAATTGCAATAGTTGCATAGTGCTTGTTCTCGCGATCATATCCGGCCAGAACTGGCGCAAGTGATTTCACGTAGCTTGTGACAAACTCCATTGCTCCATCTTGAGCAAGCACGTAGTCGGATACCTGCTGATCGAGGCCGGTATATGGACGAAGCTCCTCATTCCAAAATGGGTTCGGGATAAATCGAACATCTGCGACATTGTCTGCGTCCGCAGGGATGCCGTACTTGAAACCAAAGCTAACGATTGTGAGTAATAGCTTGCTGGTGGCCTCTAGTGAGAAATGCTCAGCGGTCTTTGTCGAGAGCTGATGAACGTTTAGATCAGAAGTGTCGATAACAACGTCAGCAGATTCGCGAAGCGGAAGCAATCTTCTTCGCTCCTCCGCGATACCATCGAGAATTGTCCCAGTGCCTTGAAGAGGGTGAGGCCTTCTCACAGATTCAAATCGTTTAACCAGTGTCGCGTCGTTGGCTTCCAGGAAAGCTACCCGAACCCCCACTGTTTTGCCTTCTAGTAGTGCGATATTTTGTTCAAGTTCCGTGAAGAACTCTCCACCTCGAACATCGATTATTACCGCGAGCCTAGGAACTGGAGTTTTGGTGTTTGTGAAGAGGTCGGTAATTGGCCCCAGCATGATCGGTGGCAAGTTATCCACCACATACCAGCCAAGGTCTTCAAGGGCGTTACCCACGGTTGAGCGGCCTGCCCCCGACATGCCAGTTACAACCAGCAGCTCGTGCCTTAGATTCTCAACCATTGCAACCTTTCGGGTCACAAGTCTAATGAAATTCCGACACGCCCGAGTGCGTTATTGCTCGAGCTTAAGTCTCTCCAAAATTTGGCTTGCGAGCTCTGTTCCAATCCCTGCAACATCTGAAATCTCATCCAAAGTGGCAATTCGGAGGCGCTTTGCTGAGCCAAACCGCTTCAAAAGGGCCATGACTCGCTTCTCTCCAAGCCCTGGTATCTCAAGCAGCGAAGACGAAATCGCACTGGATCGCTTTCGCCGTGAAGCGGTTAGCGCGAATCTATGAGACTCATCTCGAAGCCGCTGCAACAAGAAGAGTTCCTCGGATGCTCTTGGCAAGATAATCGGGTTTTCGTTTCCAGGCGTCCAAATCTCTTCAAGTCGCTTCGCTAATCCGCAAACGGCAAGCCCGGTTACGCCGCTGGCCTCAATTGCTCGAGCTGCTGCATTGACCTGCCCAATACCACCGTCAACAACAATGAGGGACGGAACGTAACTGAATCTTCCCTCGTCAACCGTCTCGGGGTCTCGAAGATACTTGAGTCTTCTGGTCAAAACTTGGAAGATTGCGTCAGTGTCATCTTGGGCCGAATCAATGTTGAACTGTCTGTAGTGGGCCTTTTTGGGCAGACCATCTTCGAAAACAACCATCGAGCCAACAATGTCGGTACCTGAAAGATGTGAAATGTCATAACACTCAATTCGAAGTGGCGCGTCGGCAAGGTCTAGCGCTGTAGCCAATCGATTTAGAGCCTCGGTACGTGCCGCAAAATCAGAAACCCTTCTGGTTTTGTAAAGAGCCAAAGCGTGTTCGGCATTCTCAAGAGCTGTCTGAGCCAGTGCCGCCTTATCTCCTCGTTTAGGAACTCTCATAGAAACCGCTGAGCCTCTCAGGGCCGAAAGGAATTGCTCGAGATCAATAGAGTCCTCAGGTAAAGAAGGCACAAGCACTTCTTTTGGTATCGATGGCGGCTCTACCCCTGCAACCGGTGAGTATGCGAACAGGATGATCTGCCGCACCAACTCGTCAAGACTCTGATCAAGTTCTTTATCCATGGTCCAAGCACGCACTCCACGAATTCGTCCCCCTCGAACAGAAAACAGCGATATTGTCGCGGCAAGCTCATCATGGGCTATGCCAAAAAGGTCAGCATCAGTTAGGTCACTAAAGACGACAGTACTTTTTTCAAGAACGGTTTCCAGGGCCTCTATGTTGTCTCTAAGCCTCGCAGCAAGCTCAAAATTTTCGCTCTCGGATGCCTGAATCATCTTGGCTCGCAGAATTTCGACTTGCTCCGGATCCATCCCGCTCATAAAGTTCACTAGTTCTTTGGCTATTTCGAGATGCTCATGATCGGTTACACGTGTCACGCAGGGTGCGGCGCACTTGCCAATGTCCGCCAATAGACAGGGTCGGTTGCTTCTTTTTGCCGTAGCAAAGACGCCCGACGAGCACGATCTAACCGGAAATGCTTTCAGAAGAGTATCTAGGGTTTGTCTCAGAGCCCAGGCTTGAGTGTAAGGGCCAAAATATTTCACCCCTTTTAGTTCGCGGTTACGAGTGACGAAAACGCGAGGCACTTTGTCCGACATTGACACGGCCAAGTACGGATAAGACTTATCGTCCTTGAAGCGAATGTTGAATGGCGGGTTAAACTCTTTGATCCATGTGAATTCAAGCTGCAGGGCCTCAAATTCAGTTTTGACAATTGTCCAGTCAACATCAACAGCACTTTGAACCATCCGTCTGGTTCTCTCATGTAACGAGTCAAGTGGAGCAAAGTAGCTTTGCAGGCGCGCCCTAAGGTTTTTCGCCTTACCTACATAGAGAATTCTTCTCTTACTGTCATAGAAGCGATAGACACCTGGTCGTGTTGGTATTTCAGAGGTTTTTGGTCTAAACGAAAGCTCGTTTGCCATTTAGCTAAGAACTTCCTTCAAGAACGCACCGGTAAAGCTTGCCTTGTTCTTCGCTACCTGCTCGGGAGTGCCTTCGGCAACTAGTTCGCCCCCGCGGAAACCACCCTCCGGGCCCAGATCCAGCAACCAGTCAGCGGACTTGATGACATCTAGGTTGTGTTCAATAACGATCACGGTGTTGCCTTTATCTACAAGCGAGTTCAGCACAATCAGAAGCTTCCTCACATCCTCGAAGTGCAATCCGGTTGTTGGCTCGTCAAGTACGTAAATAGTCCGGCCAGTAGACCTTCTTTGAAGCTCAGTTGCAAGCTTGACTCTTTGGGCCTCTCCCCCAGACAGAGTTGTCGCTGATTGGCCCAGCCGCACATATCCAAGGCCAACGTCAACCAAGGTTGTGAGGTAACGAGAAATTGAATTAATGGCTTCAAAGAATACGGCGGCCTCTGCGATTGGCATCTCAAGGACCTCTGATATCGACTTACCTTTGTACTTAACCTGCAGTGTTTCGCGGTTGTATCTGGCCCCATGGCAAACCTCGCAAAGAACGTATACATCGGGTAAGAAGTTCATCTCAATACGTATGGTTCCATCACCGCTACACGCCTCACAGCGGCCGCCCTTTACGTTGAAGGAGAATCGACCCTGTTGGTAACCTCTGGCCTTGGACTCCGATGTCTCGGTGAAGAGCTTTCTTATGTGATCAAACACGCCTGTGTAGGTAGCGGGGTTTGATCGCGGTGTCCTACCGATGGGATTCTGATCAACGTGAACAACTTTGTCTAGCTGATTTACCCCTGTAATGCGAGTGTGTTTACCGGCAACCAGCTTTGCTCCATTGAGAGAGTTTGCTAGCACGTTATACAAAATGTCGTTTACCAGTGTTGATTTTCCAGAGCCGCTCACGCCGGTGACCGCTATAAAGACTCCAAGCGGGAAATTTACCGTGAGGTTCTTTAGGTTGTTTGCCATGGCTCCGACGACCGACAATGTGCGCTTTGGGTCAATTTCTCTTCTCTTTTTTGGTGTTGAAATACTCTTTCGACCAGAAAGGTAGTCCCCTGTAATTGAAGCTCTGTTCTGCAGAATGTCCTTGTACGTTCCAGAATGCACGACCGTTCCACCGTCAACGCCGGCACCTGGGCCGATGTCGACAATCCAGTCGGAGGTCTTGATTGTGTCCTCATCGTGCTCGACAACAACAAGAGTGTTCCCAAGGTCACGTAGCTTTATAAGTGTCTCGATGAGTCGCCTGTTATCCCGCTGATGCAAGCCGATAGAAGGCTCATCAAGGACGTATAGCACCCCGGTAAGACCAGAACCAATCTGAGTTGCGAGGCGAATGCGTTGGGCTTCACCGCCTGATAACGAACCGGCGGCTCTGGACAGAGAAAGGTAGTCCAGTCCCACTGCCATTAGGAAATCAAGTCTTGCCCGGATCTCACGCAGGACCTGAGCAGCAATTTTCTCATCGCGTTTATCGAGTTTGATTCCGGCGAAGAACTCAACGCAGTCGCCCAAACTAAGGGATGCAACATCGGCGATTGAGGACTTACCGATTCTCACTGCGAGTACTTCTGGCCTAAGTCTTGCGCCATCACACTCAGGACAGTTGATCTCCCGAAGGAAACCAGCCCACTTGCCCCTTGCGTAGTCGTTTTCCGACTCAAGGTACTTTCGCTCGATGTACCTCAGGACCCCCTCAAAACCGGTTGTGTATCGCAACTCGCGTCCATAGCGGTTCTTCCACTTAACTTGAACATCGAAATCATTACCATTTAGAACAGCAAACTTAACCTCTTCTGGCAAGTTAGTCCAAGGGGTCTTTAGCGAGAATGAAAGATCCTTGGCTAGACCCTGGAGCATCCGAGAAAAGTAGTGGAACAAACCTTTACCCTGTGTTGACCAAGGCAAGATGACACCATCCAGAATCGATGCTTCTGGGTCACCAATGACAAGATCTTCATCTACAGCCATCTTGGTACCAAGTCCGGAGCAGGCTTGACATGCACCAAAGGGTGCGTTGAAAGAGAACGTGCGAGGCTCAATCTCAGTTAGGGCCAACGGGTGATCATTTGGGCAAGACATTTGTTCGGAGAAGCTTCTCCTGGCGTCTTTACCCTTTCGGTCAACAAAGTCGATTGTGACCTTTCCGCCAGCAAGCTTAAGTGCTGTTTCTATAGAGTCTGTGAGTCGGCCTGAGATTCCGTCCTTGATCGCAAGTCGATCAACAACAACAGCGATGTCGTGCTTGAAGGTCTTTTTGAGAGGCTTTGCCTCAGACAAGGTGATTGTTTCACCGTCGACAACCGCACGTGCATACCCTTGAGAAATCAGGTCACGAAAGAGGTCTGAGAACTCACCCTTTTTTTGATCGACAAGCTCTGCGAGAACCTGGAACTTGGTGCCTTCAGGATTCTCCAAAATTTGATCAACGATTTGTTGAGGAGTTTGCTTGACAATCCTTTCGCCACACTCAGAGCAATATGCAATCCCAATTCGCGCCCAGAGTAGCCTCAGGTAGTCGTGAATTTCAGTGATTGTTCCAACGGTTGATCTTGGATTACGGTTTGTTGACTTCTGATCAATTGAAACTGCCGGACTTAAACCCTCAATGAAATCAACGTCAGGTCGATCTACCTGGCCAAGAAACTGTCTCGCATAGGCCGAGAGCGACTCAACATAGCGCCTTTGACCCTCAGCGAAAATTGTGTCGAAAGCCAAAGAAGATTTTCCAGAACCCGAAAGTCCAGTAAACACAACCAAGGAATTGCGTGGCATCTCAACAGTGATGTTCTTGAGGTTGTGAACCCGGGCGCCCTTGACCACCAAATGGTCAAGATTCAGGGTGTCTTTGGCGCTCATTATTCCTAGCTTAGTTCTGGGCCAAGTGCCACTAGATGTGTCCAGCCTTCTTCATTTGCCTAAGTTCGTGTTTAAGCTCAGCAATTTCATCTCTAAGCCTTGCCGCTAGTTCAAACTGAAGTTCGCTTGCGGCATGTCTCATTTGGGCATCCAGATCCATAACGACGGCCAGAATCTCGTCCTGAGCCATGGCTGCGATGCCTCGATTGGATCGCAAGGGAACTGCAGTTGCCTTGCGGCCCTTGGACTTACCCAATTCGGCAATGAGTTCAGCGGTGTCAAGCTCTTCACGCTCAATCTGGTCAGTGATGTCGATGATCTTCTTCTGAAGCGGCTGTGGATCAACACCAAGTGCCTTGTTATAGGCAACCTGCTTCTCCCGCCTTCTAGTTGTCTCGTCAATCGCTTTTTTCATTGACTCAGTGAGGTTGTCTCCATACATGTGCACTTCACCGTTTATGTTTCTTGCGGCTCTACCTATTGTTTGAACCAAAGAGGTTGCAGACCTGAGGAAACCTTCTTTATCGGCATCCAATATTGCGACCAGTGAAACTTCTGGAAGATCTAGCCCCTCACGTAGCAAATTGATTCCGACCAGAACATCAAACACACCCTGACGAAGTTGTCGAAGCAGCTCAACTCGCTTCAGGGTGTCTACATCTGAATGCAGGTACCTTACCTTGACTCCAGCTTCGGAAAGAAAGTCGGTAAGCTCTTCAGCCATCTTCTTAGTCAGGGTGGTAACTAGAACACGCTCATCCTTAGCTGCTCTGATACGTATTTCTTCGAGAAGATCATCAATTTGACCCTTGGTTGGTTTCAAAACAATCTTTGGGTCTACTAGACCGGTAGGTCTGATGATCTGCTCAACCACACCGTCAGCGGCAGCAAGTTCATACTTTCCAGGTGTTGCCGATAGATACACCGTATGTCCAACGCGCTGTTGGAACTCGCTCCAGCGAAGCGGTCGGTTGTCCAGAGCTGATGGCAGCCGAAAACCGTGTTCGACCAGAGTTCGTTTTCTCGAGGAGTCCCCCTCGTACATTGCGCCAATCTGCGGCACTGTTGCATGCGACTCATCTATTACGGTGAGAAAATCTTCTGGAAAGTAGTCCAAAAGGCAAGATGGTGGTTCACCGGGGGCACGACCATCAATGTGCCTTGAGTAATTCTCAATACCGGAGCAGAATCCAAGCTCACGAATCATCTCAAGGTCAAAATTTGTCCGCATCTTGATCCGCTGAGCTTCGAGTAGCTTTCCGGCTGCTTCAAACTCGCGTAGTCTGGCAGCCAGCTCGTTTTCAATTTCTTCAATGGCACGTCCCATTTGCACCGGAGATGCTACATAGTGACTGGCAGGAAAAATTCCGACGGAGTCAAGTTTCTTTATGACATCACCAGTGAGTGGATGTAGCGAGTAGATCGCTTCGATCTCGTCCCCAAAGAACTCAACTCGCGTTGCGAACTCATCGTAAACCGGGATGATCTCAATGGTGTCACCTTTGACTCGAAAGTTACCCCTTGAGAAATCAATGTCATTGCGCTGATACTGGATTTTTACGAACTCTCTGATGAGCTCGTCGCGATCAATTCTCTGTCCAACCTGCAGTGGAATTGACTGATCAAGATACTCTTTTGGTGCACCGAGTCCATATATGCAAGAGACCGTAGAAACTACGATTACGTCACGTCTTGAAAGCAGGCTCATGGTTGCTGAGTAGCGCAGTCGCTCAACTTCCTCGTTGATGCTCGAATCCTTTTCTATGAAGGTATCGGTTTGTGGCACATAGGCCTCTGGCTGGTAGTAGTCGTAATAGCTAACAAAGTACTCAACGGCATTGTTTGGAAACATCTGCCGAAGCTCGGTGACTAGCTGTGCCGCAAGTGTTTTGTTGTGTGCCATAACAAGTGTTGGGCGCTGCAGTGCTTCAATAAGCCAGGCGGTGGTTGCGGATTTACCGGTTCCGGTAGCACCGAGCAACACAACATCTTTCTCGCCGGCGTTGATGCGTCGCACAAGATCCGCTATGGCTGTTGGCTGATCACCTGAAGGCTTGAAATCACTCTCGACCTTGAAAGGCGTGAAGGACCTAGTTCGCTGCACTTTATCCCTTAGCTCTTGCGGATTCGATGAGCTTTTGCCAGACCAGCTCAACTTGCCTCTTAGTTTGATCCTTTGTTCCCGAGCTATCGACTACAAAATTAGCCCTTGACTCTCGATCTGATGCACTGGTTTGCGCCTCAATCCGTGCCCTCGCATCTGACTCAGCCATTGAGCGTGACTGCATGAGTCTAGAAACCTGATTCTCAACCCCGGCCTCAACCGTGATGATTGCATCAAATGGGTAATCGACATTTGCCTCAACCAATAACGGCACAGCGTAGACAACAATTTCTGATGCTTGCTCGCCGATTAGCTGGGTGGTGCGCGCTTTGATCAAAGGATGCAAAATTTCTTCGAGCTCGAGTCGCTTCTTTGGGGCAGCAAACACAATCGCGCCAAGTTTCGCGCGGTCAAGTTCCCCGCTAGAAAGCAGGATCTCGTGACCAAATACACCAACGACCTGTGCTAAGCCTGGCGAACCCGGTACAACTACCTCTCTGGCAACCTGGTCTGCGTCAATTGTGCTTGCGCCGAATTCGGTCAACAAGCTCGCGACATAGGACTTTCCAGAGGCTATGCCACCTGTTAATCCGACGAGATACATTGACCCATCCTATAAAGCTCGAATCGGGGCTCTGGAATGTCCAGGCCCCGACTCAAAGACTGATTGTTCTCTACTCTTTGTCCGCAAGCTTGTCACGCAGTGCGCTCAGTGACGCGTCTTCGGAAAGTGTGCCAGCTGATTCTTCAACAGGAGGGGTTGGTTCAGCGCTTTGGCTAGGAGCAGGAGCATCCGGTAAAGAGGCGGCAAGCTTGTTTGCAACCGCAACCTGCTTCTTGTGCTCTACCCAACGCTCATTTGCTTCGGAGTATTCCTTCTCCCACTTTGCTCTGGCCTCTTCGTGACCAGGCTGCCATTCGCTAGTTGCAGGGTCGAAACCATCTGGGTACTTGTAGTCACCCTTCTCGTCGTACTCTGCGTACATGCCATAAAGTGCGGGGTTGAAGTCCTTGCCCTCTGGGTCAACTTCTTCCAAGGCCTGTTTCAATGAAAGAGAGATTCTTCGTCTCTCAAGATCGATGTCAATAACCTTTACGAAGACATCCTGATTTGCTGAAACAACCTGCTCAGCCAATTCGATGTGCTTAGTTGAAAGCTCTGAGATATGGACAAGGCCTTCGATTCCATCTGCAACACGAACGAAAGCACCAAATGGAACTAGCTTGGTTACCTTTCCAGGTGCGTACTGACCAATCGAGTGGGTTCTAGCAAATACCTGCCATGGGTCCTCTTGAGTTGCCTTCAACGAAAGCGAAACACGCTCGCGGTCCTGGTCGACTTCCAAAACCTCGACGGTTACTTCTTGTCCGATTTCGACAACCTCAGAAGCGTGCTCGATATGCTTCCAAGAAAGCTCTGAAACGTGAACCAAACCATCTACACCACCTAGGTCGATGAAGGCACCAAAGTTCACGATAGATGAAACAACACCTGTTCTAATCTGACCCTTAGCAAGATCTGCAAGGAAGGTTGATCTGGAAGCCGACTGGCTCTGCTCCAAGAGTGCACGCCTTGATAGCACAACGTTGTTACGGTTCTTGTCCAGCTCTAGAATCTTGGCTTCTACTTCTTGACCAAGATACGGTGCAAGATCACGGACGCGACGAAGTTCAATAAGAGAGGCAGGTAGGAATCCACGAAGCCCGATGTCAACAATGAGTCCACCTTTGACAACTTCGATGACGGTTCCGGTAACGGTGGTGTCGGCTGCTTTGATCTTCTCGACATCTCCCCAGGCCTTTTCGTACTGTGCGCGCTTCTTGGAAAGGATGAGGCGACCTTCTTTGTCCTCTTTTTGCAAGACAAGGGCCTCAATGGTGTCTCCAACAGAGACGATGTCCCCTGGATCCGCATCATGTCGGATTGAAAGTTCACGAGAAGGAATAACACCTTCGGTTTTATACCCGACGTCTAGCAGAACTTCGTCTCGATCGATTTTTACAACTGTTCCTTGAATGAGATCTCCGTCATTGAAGAACTTGAGGGTCTTCTCGACTGCTGCTAGGAATTCTTCGGCAGTACCAATGTCATTGATTGCTACTTGCTTTGGGGCTTTGGTGGTTGATTCAGTTGTCATAGAGAAAGGTGCTCCATTTGCTTTGCATACTCAGGTCGCGATAGCGCTCCGTAATGGAGGTAAATTGCTACCGCAACGGCGGATAAGGGATTGCGCTTTCGCGCCCCCTAAGTCTAGCTTCTATTTATCAGGTAAACAAAGGCCTAGTGAGCGGCCTTATCCCAGCTTCGACCCGTGCCAATCTGAACGTCCAAGGGAACTGAGAGCTTCACAACATTAGACATTTTGTCCAAAACAAGCTCCTCTAGGGCTTTCGACTCTCCAGGGAAGACTTCAAAAACTAGCTCATCGTGCACCTGAAGCAACATTCTTGACCGCATGGTCTTTGACTCAAGAGCTTCTTGAATTTGATTCATGGCCAGCTTCATGATGTCTGCGGCTGTGCCCTGAATTGGCGCATTCAGAGCGGCCCGTCGGGCATTCTCCCGTACTTGGAATATGGAACTGTTTAGGTCATCAAAAGGTCTCCTTCGGCCGTGGTAAGTCGTGGTGTACCCAACAGCCTTGGCGTCCTCTACGACCTTTGCGAGGTACTTCCTAACTCCCCCAAACCTTTCAAAGTAATCCTTCATGAGCTGTTTGGCGTCGGCATTAGATAGCCCAAGCTGCTTCGCCAAGCCGTACTCACTCAGCCCATAGACCAATCCGTAGCTCATCGCTTTGACCTGTGCTCGCATTTCTGAAGTCACGTCAGACGGTTTCACGCCAAAAATCCTGGAACCAACAAAACGGTGCAGATCCTCACCGGCGTTGAAAGCTTCAATAAGACCTGGGTCTTCTGACAAATGCGCCATGATGCGCATTTCAATCTGCGAGTAGTCTGCGGTCATTATCGACTCAAAGTCCTTTGACGCAATGAAGGCGTCCCTAATCTGCGCACCACGCGGGTTTCGAATTGGGATGTTCTGCAAGTTTGGGTTCTCGGAGCTAAGTCGGCCAGTTGATGTGCCGGTTTGAACGTAAGTTGTATGGATCTTGCTGTCTTGCTCAACAGCTTTCAGTAGGGTCTCGACCATTTGCTTCAACTTCGTTGAGTCTCGGTGGGCCAGCAATTTCTCGAGAAACGGATGCCCGGTCTGATCAAAAAGCTCTGTAAGCGCAGCGGCGTTAGTTGAAAATCCGGTCTTTAGTGACTTGGTACCTTTCATACCCAGGTCTTCGAATAGAACAACTTGCAGTTGCTTCGGTGATGCCAAGTTGACTTCTTTGCCAATTATCTTGAACGCCGCATCGGCAATCTGAGAAACTTCATTGCTGAGAGTGTCAAACAAGCCTTGCAGGAGCTTGGAATCAATCGAGATTCCGATACTTTCCATTAGCGCTAGAGACCTTGAGCTAGGAATCTCAATCTCACGATAAACCTTGTCTTGTTTCTGCGATTCAATCTGAGACGACATTATTGGCGCCAAGGACAACGCTAGCCATGCGTCCAGACTGGGATCAATGGTTTGCTCTGGGATCAATTGATTGGGATCGGATCTTGTGACAGCTATACCTAGATACTCTTCGACAATGTCATCAACGTAAAAGTTCCTGCGCACCGGATTCAGTAAATAAGCAAGCAGGAGCGCATCATCCAAAACTCCTTGGATATCCAAGCCGTGCTCGATTAGCAGCCGCTTGGTGCCCTTGTAATCAAAAAGAACTTTCTTGCGTGAATCATCAACTAACCAGCTAGCAAGTGCCTTGGAATGTTTACCCGATAGAAACACTCTGGCCTTTGGCGACGCAAATCCAAAAAGCAATCCATTGTCAGTTTCTTCGATTTCTAGACCCACCACATCAAGATCTGACAACCACGTCATCAACTCATTCTCGGAAAGGTCCTTTGATTCAGGTATTTCCAGCTTTTCAACAATAGTTTTTGGCGCGGCTTGTTTGACAGGTGCAGAATTTGTCGAGGCGGGGGCCGACGCAAGACCGTTGGTTTGACTACCAGATGTGCCGCGTAATCTAAGTACACGCTCGGTGAGGGTCCTGAAGTGCATCTTTGAAAACGCTTCACGCACCTGTGTCTCGTCCACAGCGGTGAGTCGAAAGGACTCAAACGCCACTCCCAAATCAAGATCGCGAACCAGGTGGTTAAGTCTGCGGTTTCTAAGAGCTAGCTCGCTATGCTCGCGAAGGGACTCCCCCACCTTCCCAGGAACATCGACAGCGTGATCAAGAATTGTCTTTAGGTCACCATGCTGCTGCAACCACTTTGCAGCGGTTTTTGGACCAACCCCTGGAATACCCGGAAGGTTGTCTGATGTCTCACCAACAAGGGCTGCAAGATCTGGATACTGCTTAGCGTGAATTCCGTAGCGCTCAACTACCGCTGCATCGTCCATCCGCGCTAGGTTCATCACTCCCTTGATTGGATAGAGAATCGTTGTGTCATCACTAATCAGCTGGAATGTATCGCGGTCTCCAGAAACCACAAGCACTTTGAAACCCGCGGCACTAGCCTGATCTGCGAGTGAGGCAAGAATGTCATCCGCCTCGTAGTCCTTTTTGGTGAGAGTTTGGATGTTCATGCTTTGCATGGCGTCTTCTAACAGTTCGGTTTGACCAAAGAACTCAGGCGGCGTCTCTCCGCGGTTACCTTTGTACTCTGGGTACTCGGTCGCGCGGAAAGAGGGCCCAGAGATGTCAAATGCGACAGCCAGATGGCTGGGTTTTTCACCCTCAAGTAAATTCAGCAACATAGAAATGAATCCATGCACGGCATTAGTGTGTTGTCCGTCAGGTGTTTTGAAGTTTGAAGGATTTAGCGCATAGAACGCTCGAAAAGCCAAAGAATGCCCGTCAATAAGCATCAAGGTAGGCTTAGGATTCATGATTGCAAGCCTACTTTGCTTGTAGGTGAAACCAACGAGAGGAAAGTTGCATGTCAGGCCAAGACCCAATTCTTAGCGACGTAGCAAAACAAGTTGCCGCGCAAAGAGGTGCTGGAGCCCTTGCCGAAAAAATGGGCATACAAATTCTGGAACTAAGCGCCGAGCGAGCGGTTGCCACTATGCCAGTTGAAGGCAACACACAACCAATTGGTTTGCTACACGGCGGCGCCTATCTTGTGCTCGGCGAAACTCTAGGATCTTTTGCGGCTAATGTCTGGGCGCATCCTGGCGGTCATGCCGTTGGAATCGAGATTTCTGCATCGCATACCAAGTCAGCCACAAGGGGAACAGTAACTGGAACCGCTACGGCGCTTTCGTTAGGCAAAACCCTTACGGTTCATGAGATCGTGGTGACGAATGAGGCAGGAGAGAGACTCTCGACTGTGCGTATCACTAATCTGATTCGAAAATCTACTTCTCCAGCTGAGCAAGAATAGTCTTAGCAACATCCACCATGCCAATTCGGCGGTCCATGGCCGCCTTTTGAATCCACCTAAAGGCGTCTGGTTCGGTTAGACCCATTTGAACGCCAAGAACCCCTTTAGCTCTTTCAACAAGCTTTCTGGTTTCAAGCCTCTCAGTTAGATCAGATACTTCCATCTCTAACTGAGTAAGTTGCTGATGCCTGGATAGAGCAACCTCTATGGCCGGAAGAAGATCATCTGGTGAGAAAGGCTTGACCAGAAAGGCCATCGCACCCACATCAGACGCCCTTGACACAAGCTCCTGCTGGTTAAAAGCTGTTAGAAACACAACTGGAATTCGGAGCTGAGCAATTTGCTCTGCAGCCGAAAGACCATCCATGTCTGGCATCTTGATGTCCATAACCATAAGATCTGGCTTGAGCTCTTTGGCAAGCTCAATGGCCTTTAGACCATCTCCTGCTTCACCAACAACATCGAATCCTTGATCTTTCAAGGTTTCGACGATATCCATTCTGATTAAGGATTCGTCCTCGGCAACTACTATCCGCCGCTTTGAGATCTGTTCCATGTCGCTTACTTTATGGCACTTTGGGGCATTGACGCCAAAACAAATCGATTAGAGTTGATGGCGTGGTACTGCCGGAATGGCGGAACGGCAGACGCGGAGCACTCAAAATGCTTTGTTCGAAAGGACGTGTGGGTTCGAATCCCACTTCCGGCACCACGAAATCCTAACTGTCGGCCCCAGTTCCAACCTTGTGAACCCTGAGTGTGTTGGTCGAGCCTGGAACTCCAGGAGGAGTTCCGGCTACAACAACCACCTCATCGCCAACCTTGCACATTCCCTGCTCTAGAACAGAAATGTCAACCTGCTCGAACATGGCGTCCGTGTGCGTCACTTTAGGAACGATGAAAGTCTTTGAACCCCAAACCAGTGATAGCTCGCGTGCTGTTTGAACATTCGGGGTGAACGATAAAACGGCTACGGCTGATCTCAACCTGGAGATTCTACGCAGCGAATCGCCACCTTCTGTGAACACACACACGTACTTCGATCCAAGAAGCTCTGCAATTTCCATCGCTGCGAAAGAAACTGCACCACCTTGAGTGTGTGGCTTTGTCCCTAGGTCTGGGATTCTAGACAACCCATTTTCCTCAGTGGACTGGATGATTCTTGCCATAGTCGAAACGGTTTCAACAGGAAAAGCACCAACACTGGTTTCACCGGACAACATCAAAGCGTCGGCACCATCCAGAACGGCATTCGCAACGTCGCTAGTCTCGGCACGGGTTGGAATGCTCGATGAGATCATGGACTCAAGCATCTGGGTTGCAACTATCACGGGCTTCGCCCAGCGCCTTGCAAGCTCAACAGCACGTTTTTGCACCAGCGGAACTTGTTCAAGTGGAAGCTCGACTCCAAGGTCACCGCGGGCAACCATAATCGCGTCAAAGGCGTCAATGATCTCTTCAAGATTCTCAACTGCTTGCGGTTTTTCGATTTTGGCGATTACTGGCACCTTGCGGCCCTCCTCGCGCATAATCTCCTGGACTCTATCGATGTCCGAAGCGTTTCTCACAAATGAAAGAGCAACCATGTCGACACCAAGTTTTAGTGCCCAGCGCAAATCATCCTCGTCCTTTTCAGAAAGGGCCGGAACGTTCACTGCAACACCAGGAAGATTGATTCCCTTGTTGTTTGAAACTTGACCTGGTATCTCAACGATTGTTGTAACAGTAGTGTCAGAAACCTCTACCGCACGAAGCTTCACTTTGCCATCGTCAATCAGTAGGAAATCACCAACATTAACATCGCCAGGCAGGCCCTTGAAAGTTGTGCCACAGATGTTCACATCGCCTTCGATGTCGTCGGTAGTTATCTTAAAGGTGGCACCCTTTTCCAGCATCACAGGGCCCTCTTTGAACTTTGTCAAGCGGATCTTTGGTCCCTGCAAGTCGACAAACACTCCAACTGGCTTATCGAGATCGCTGGCCGCTTTACGAACATCGCGATAGATCTGTTCATGCACGTCGTAGCTACCGTGACTGAGGTTCATTCTGGCAACGTCGACACCTGCTTCGATTAGCGCTCGGAGTTGGTCGTAACTAGAGCTAGCAGGCCCTAGAGTCGCAACAATTTTTGCCCGTCTCATTTGATTCCTCTTCTATGTTTGGTGCGTTTAGGTGTAAACAGATATTGGTTGGTCTGAGGCCCGCACCGGTGAGGGCAAATCTGTGGTTCCTTCGAGATAGCGATCGATCGTGGCAGCAACTGCCCGACCCTCAGCTATCGCCCAAACAATTAGTGACTGACCTCTCCCCGCATCTCCAGCTACGAATAGACCAGGAACATCGGTTGAGAAATCATCCGCTCTTGCAAAGGTACTTTCTGATTCTAAACCAAGATCTAGTTGCTTTGAGGGAACAGCTGTTTCTGGACCTAGAAATCCAAGCGCCAATAGCACTAGGTCCGCTTCTATGATCCGCTCTGTTCCAGCGGTTGGAACACGCTTGCCCTCGACTATTCGGGTATCCGCAACGCTTATCCCCTTCACAACACCGTCTTGTCCAAGAAACTCGATTGTTGAGGACAAGAACTTTCGCTCACCGAATTCCTCGTGTGCGCTAGATACCTCGTAGAGGTTCGGAAACGTCGGCCACGGCTGCTCGGGTGATCTTGCTTCGGGTGGCTTCAATCCAATAGCGAGAGTTGTGACTGACTTTGCTCCCTGCCTGGTTGCTGTTCCTAGGCAATCCGCACCCGTGTCACCGCCACCAAGAATCACCACATGCTTGCCATTGGCGGAAATCTGATTTTCAAGGCTAAGACCTGCAACCGCTCTGTTTGCTTGGGAAAGAAAAGGCATCGCGAAATGAATCCCTTCAAGATCTCGACCGGAAACAGGCAAATCCCTTGGTACGGAAGCGCCGGTGGCAACCAAAACCGCGTCGTATCGTCTAAGTAGATCTTCCCAGCTGATGTCCTCGCCAATTTCTACACCGGTTCTAAACCTCACGCCTTCGGCCTCGAGCTGAGCAAGCCTTCGATCAATATGACGTTTTTCCATCTTGAAATCAGGAATGCCGTAACGCAGTAGACCGCCAATTCGATCATCTCTTTCAAAAACCGCAACGGTATGACCAGCTCTGGCAAGCTGCTGCGCGGCCGCCAAACCAGCCGGACCAGAACCCACAACAGCAACAGTCTTTCCAGTTAGTCTTTCTGGTGAATGGGCGGAAACATAACCGTTATCGAAGGCGTCATCAATGATTGACACCTCAATTTCCTTAATCGTGACAGCTGGTTGATTGATCGCAAGCACACAACTGGACTCGCATGGTGCCGGGCAAAGACGCCCTGTGAACTCTGGAAAATTGTTGGTCGAGTGCAGGCGTTCAATGGCCGAACTGCCATCTTCTCGCCACACGGCGTCATTCCATTCGGGAATCAGGTTCCCAAGTGGACATCCCTGATGGCAAAAAGGAACTCCACAATCCATGCACCTTCCAGCCTGTGCCTTTACAACGCCTGATTCACGACGTTCATAAACTTCTTTCCAGTCCATAATTCGAACCTCAACGGGTCGGCGTTTAGCAACTTCGCGGTCCGTGACTTTTAGAAATCCTCTTGGATCAGCCATTGGTTGCCTCCAAAATCTTTCCCCATACTTCTACTCCATCTGGATCAATACCCGAGACCTCTGCACCAGCAAGAATCTCTCTCACACTTGCGTAGTCGGTTGGCATAACAACGGTGAAGTTCGCAATCTCGGACTCGAAGTTCTCAAGAATGAGTCCGGCAACTCTGGAATTGGTTTCAGATTGATGAAGGGCAATTAGATCCTTTAGTTCGGATGCCTGCTCACTCGAGGGGCTTAGGAGTCGAAGCTCGTCTCCGCGAAGTGCCTCAGCGTTTACGCTTGAGTCCCTGAGTTTGTAAACATAGGCGTAGCCACCGCTCATGCCGGCTCCAAGATTTCTTCCAACAGCGCCGAGAATTACCACTCGACCACCTGTCATGTACTCAAGTGCATGATCGCCAGCCCCTTCGACCACAGCTGTTGCGCCAGAGTTCCTGACCATGAATCTTTCTCCGACAACTCCTGATAGAAATAGCTTTCCAGAGGTGGCTCCATATCCGATAACGTTCCCAGCAATGATGTTCTCGTTTGACGGAAAGCTTGCATTCTCGTCTGGCCGAACAACAATAGTGCCACCGCTCAGGCCTTTGCCAACGTGATCATTGGCGTCACCAAAGAGCTCGAGCTTGATTCCGCTTGGAATAAAGGCTCCAAAGGACTGACCAGCGGTGCCTCGTAGGCGAACATGAATCGTTGCCTCTGGCAATCCCACCTCACCAAAAGCGACGGTGACATGATGACCCAAAAGAGTTCCGGCGGCCTGCTCGGTGTTGCGAATTGCTTCTTCGATCAGAACAGGCTGAGAATCCGACAGCGCCCGACTTGCTTTGGCGAGCAACTTGTGATCAAAGTGCTTCTCCAGTTCATGATTCTGATCAATCTCTTTGGACCTAGGCACAGCATCACCCATACCTGAGCCTTGAAGTATTGGTGACAAATCAAGCCCATCTGCTTTCCAGTGTGAGATGGCACTATCCACATCAAGCAGCTCTGTGTGACCAACAGCCTCTTCGATTGACCTAAAGCCAAGACCCGCCAAGATCTCACGGATCTCTTCGGCAAGGAACTCAAAGAAATTGACGACAAACTCAGGTTTACCGGTGAATCGCTCTCTAAGCAATGGGTTCTGAGTCGCAACGCCAACCGGGCAGGTGTCCAAATGGCAAACCCTCATCAGGATGCATCCAGAAACCACGAGTGGTGCGGTTGCGAAACCAAATTCCTCTGCCCCAAGAAGTGCTGCTATAACAACATCGCGACCAGTCTTCATTTGCCCGTCCACCTGTACGGACACGCGATCACGCAATCCATTGAGCATGAGCGTCTGCTGTGTTTCGGCAAGTCCTAGTTCCCAAGGAGTTCCCGCATGCTTCAGCGAGTTCAAGGGAGAAGCGCCAGTTCCCCCGTCGTGACCTGAAACTAGAACCACATCAGCCTTAGCTTTGACAACGCCAGCAGCAACTGTTCCTATTCCCACTTGGCTAACCAGCTTCACATGAACACGTGCAGCCGGGTTTGATCGTTTCAGGTCGAAGATCAGCTGCTTTAGGTCTTCTATCGAATATATGTCGTGATGCGGTGGCGGAGAGATAAGACCTACTCCTGGGGTGGAATGCCTGGTCTTGGCGATCCAAGGATAGATTTTGTTGGCGGCTAATTGCCCACCCTCGCCAGGCTTTGCACCCTGCGCCATTTTGATTTGCAGGTCATCGGCGTGCGTTAGATACATGCTGGTCACTCCAAACCTTCCCGAAGCAACCTGCTTGATGGCGCTTCTTCTGGTTGGATCGAGCAGGCGATCTGTATCCTCGCCA
This sequence comes from Rhodoluna sp., assembly GCA_044342295.1. Lineage (GTDB taxonomy): Bacteria > Actinomycetota > Actinomycetes > Actinomycetales > Microbacteriaceae > Rhodoluna. The sequence continues at coordinate 28,469 of JBIIQC010000003.1, forward strand.
CCTTCTCCAGTATTGGATCTCGCTCCAATGCTATTCATCGCAACAGCTAGTGTTTCGTGGGCCTCTTTCGAGATAGATCCGTAGCTCATTGCGCCAGTTGAAAATCGTTTAACGATTGCACTTACGGACTCAACTTGGTCGATAGGAATCGGTTGCCGAACCCCATCCTTGAATTTGAAGAGCCCTCTCAGTGTCATCAGCCTGGAAGACTGGTCGTCAATTAGCTTGGTGTATTGCCTAAAAATGTCGAAACGCTTCTCACGAGTTGCATGCTGAAGCTTGAAAACTGTCTCGGGGTTAAATAGATGTGGCGGGCCCTCTCGACGCCACTGATACTCACCCCCAACATCTAGCGACTGGTGCACGTTCACAGCACGCTCCACTGGATACGCGCTAGCGTGCCTTGCGGCGATCTCCTGGTGCAAGACATCCATGCCAATACCACCAAGTTGAGACGTCGTTCCGTAGAAGTACTTCTCGACAACATCTTGATTCAGGCCAATGACTTCGAAGCACTGCGCACCGCTATACGAGGATACGGCCGAGATTCCCATCTTGGACATGATCTTCAAAACACCTTTACCCAATGAGGCAATTAGATTGTTTGACGCTTGCTCGAGACTTATCCCTTGAATTCGACCCTCTCGAATCATTAGCTCTACGGACTCGAGTGCAAGATATGGGTTTACTGCCGCCGCACCGTAACCGACCAGAGCTGCAACATGATGCACCTCACGAACATCTCCAGCTTCCACTACCAAACCGACCATTGTTCGTCGGCCAGTCCTTATCAAATGGTGATGAACAGCAGAAGTTAAAAGTAGAGATGGAATTGGAGCTAGATCACGATTGGAATCACGGTCTGATAAAACCAAGTAGGTTATGCCATCGTCTATAGCCTGATCTACTTCCGCATAGATTGCGATAAGACGATCTTCAAGGCCTTTGCTGCCCTCGGAGAGTCGGTAGAGACCTCGCACCACGAACGCCTCTCCTCCCCCTGGCATCTCATCGATGTGCTTTATCTTTGCAAGCTCGTCGTTACTGAGTGCCGGAAAGTCAATGATCACCTGCTGTGCATGGTTTGGTCCTGCGCTCAGAAGATTTCGCTCTGGACCGATACCGGTAGCCAGAGATGTAACAACTTGCTCCCGTATTGAATCCAGTGGAGGGTTTGTTACTTGAGCAAACTGTTGGACAAAGTAATCAAAGAGCAGACGTGGGCGATCAGAGATTGCCGCAATTGGCGTGTCTGAACCCATGGCTCCAAGTGGTTCTGTTCCATTCTTTGCCATGGGCATAAGAAGAACCCGTAGCTCCTCGTCGGTAAACCCAAAAGTCCTCTGACGACGATTTACAGAAGAAGAAGTGTGTGCGATGTGCTCACGTTCAGGTAAATCTCTCAAGTTGATTCTGTTATCTGATAACCAGCTGTCCCAGGGTTCTGAGGAGGCAACCTGAGACTTAATCTCTTCGTCTTCAATAATTCGACCCTCTGCGGTGTCAACGAGGAACATCTTGCCTGGTTGTAGCTTTCCCTTACGAACAATCTTTGCTGGATCAATGTCAACAACACCTGCTTCAGAAGCCAAGACAACCAAGCCGTCCTCTGTAACCAAGTAGCGACCCGGTCTTAGACCATTGCGGTCCAGTGTCGCACCTACCAAATCACCGTCTGTGAAGATTACGGCTGCAGGGCCATCCCATGGCTCCATCATCAGCGAGTGATACTCGTAAAAGCTTTTGCGCGCTGGATCTATACCCTGCTGCGACTCCCAAGCTTCTGGAATCATCATCATCATTGCGTGCGGTAGCGACCTACCAGCCAAATACAGAAGCTCCAGCACTTCATCAAACGATGCGCTGTCGCTAGCTCCCTTGGTGATGACTGGCTTAAGGGACTCGATGTCGCCTAGCACGTCAGATTGCAACTGGGCCTCACGGGCTTTCATCCAGTTTCGATTTCCTCGAATGGTGTTGATTTCTCCGTTGTGAGCAATCATCCGATACGGGTGGGCAAGTGGCCAGGACGGGAAAGTGTTTGTTGAAAACCTCGAGTGAACTAGCGCGAGAGTGGAAACCATGCGTGCGTCACTAAGCTCTGGAAAAAAGGGTTCAAGCTGCAAAGTTGTAACCATACCCTTGTAAACGATTGTTTTACTAGACAGCGAAGGGTGATAGATGCCAATGGTTTTCTCACTAGCTCTTCTCAGGCGATACAGCTTTCGCTCTAGCTCAATACCGGTTAGACCCGAATCACTTTTGACAAAAACTTGCCCGATAAAGGGCATGGCCTCTCTTGCTAGGTTTCCAAGAACATCTGGATTTGTTGGAACGTCCCTCCAGTACAAGACCTCAAGATCTTCACTTCGAGCTAGCTCAGCAAACTTTTCACGTTCTAACTTGCGAGTACTCGATTCAGAAGACTCAAAAACTAAGCCGGCTCCGTACTCACCTTCTATTGGCAGGTCGCCATCAAGAATCTGCCTGAAATAGGCATCGGGAATTTGAATTAGGATTCCCGCACCATCGCCAGTACCGGCATCAGAACCGATTGCTCCGCGGTGCTCAAGATTTCTGAGCGCATCAAGCGCTGTTTGGATAATGTCGTGACCTGGAAATCCCCTTAGGGTTGCAACCAGCGCGAGCCCGCAGGCATCCTTTTCGGAATCCTGCTGATATAAACCAGAGCTTGGCCACTTGGCATATCGCTCAAACGGTGACATCGGCATTACGCGTTTTCTCCATTCAAAATAATGAAGGGACAACGCTGGCCCGCAAAACAGTTAAAAAACTGGAACCAGGCACTTGTGATGCCAAATTAGCCCTGTAGGGCTACTTCTCAGATACTAGCTTATCCACGGGCTCGGCAGCCGGATCATCCTTGCCTTTTGGCTCGCGCCCATCCAGATAGGCAGTAACTTCTAGCCCCGTGTGTCTGCGGTAGGAAAGGATCATAATGGCAAGACCTACGACAATTCCAAGGATGGCTGACCAAATGTTGATACGTAGGCCTAGAACAATCTCGCTCGGGTCTATGCGGATAGCTTCGACCCAAACTCTGCCTATTGAGTAGTAGATAAAGTAGAGGCCTATCATCCGACCCCAACGCAGGTTGAATTTCTTGTCTGCAGCCAATAGCAACGCAACACCAATTAGAGACCAAATTGATTCGTACAAAAATGTTGGGTGAAACAGCACCCCGTCGGGAAGCCCTGCCGGATAAGCAGGGTTGCTGCTCGAAATCTCCAAACCCCATGGCAGATCAGTAGGTAACCCGAATAGCTCATTGTTGAAGTAGTTACCCCAACGACCAATGGCTTGTGCCAGCAATATTCCAGGAGCTACAGCGTCAAGATATGAAGTGAATTTGATTCCAGATTTTCTCGAACCTATGTAAGCGCCGAGTGCACCAAACAGCAGCGCTCCGTAGATTGCTAAGCCACCTTCCCATATGCGAAAAGGGGCAAGCAGGTCTGCACCCTGGTAGAAATAATCGTTTGGGTGTGTGATTACGTGGAAGAATCTGCCACCGAGGATGCCAAAAGGAATGGCCCAAAAAGAGACATCTAAGGCAACCCCAGCCTCAACTCCCCTGGTCTTTAGTCTGGACTCGGTGAGAAGCAGAGCAAGAATGATGCCAGTGAGGATGAAAAGTGCGTAGAAATGAATCCTTAGAGGCCCTAGTTCAATGTAGCTAACATCTGGAGATGGGATTGAAGTGACGATATTGAACAGATTCATTTCAGCTCTTTCCTTTTGCCAATTCTTTAACTTTAGCCGTTAGACCAGGCAGGCCCGAGTGTGCATAAGCCGCAATAAATGATGAGCCAACGATTGCTCCATCCGCGTAGCTGTTTACCTGTCTTACCTGGGCCTCCGTTGAAATTCCGATTCCAACAGCGGTTACCGATTCCGGGGAATTTGTTCTCACTTTAGAAACAACAGCCTGTGCCTGAGAGTCAAGGTCTTCACGCGCTCCGGTGATGCCCATGGTGGAGACTGCATAGACAAAACCTCTTGAGCTTGAGCCAGCGTTACCAACTCTCGAATCACTCGACGATGGAGTTGCTAAGAACACGCGGTCAAGATTGTGCGCATCGGTTGCAGCGATCCACGAGGCAGCCTCATCTGGAATCAAATCAGGGGTTATCGCTCCAGCCGCACCTGCTTCTGCGAGATCAGATGCGAAACGCTCTAATCCGTATGCAAGAACTGGGTTCCAGTAGGTCATGACAAGAACTGGAGCCTGAACCCTGGAAGTGATCTTTCTGATTGCATCGAAAGCATCTGCTAGCCGGAAGCCATTTCCTAAAGCTTCTTCAGTTGCCTTTTGAATCACAAGCCCGTCCATTACTGGGTCGCTGTAGGGAATACCTAGCTCAAGAACGTCAACCCCAGACTCACACATTGCAACTGCTGCCTCGATTGAATCATCGATTGTTGGATAGCCAATTGGAAAATAGCCAATAAGTGAGCCCCCAGTACTCTTGTTGGCTCGAAGTGTTGCCTCGGTTTTACTCATCTAGACCAGCCCAAAATACTTTGCTGCAGTTTCCATGTCTTTGTCGCCACGGCCGCTAAGGTTTACCAGCACCTTGCTTCCAGGTTTTAGGCTTGGCACAAGTTGTGAAATACCGGCAAGTGCGTGAGCGGTTTCAATTGCGGGGATAATTCCTTCTGTTTCACTAAGAGTTCGAAGTGCTCCCATGGCCTCAGAATCAGTAACCGGAATGTACTCTGCGCGACCAATGTCCTTTAACCACGAATGTTCGGGGCCAACGCCCGGGTAGTCAAGGCCCGCGGAAATAGAATGCGATTCGAGTGTTTGACCATCCTCATCTTGCAGCAAGTAGCTCTTCGCGCCATGCAATACGCCTGGTCGTCCTGCGCTAAGTGTTGCCGCGTGCCTTCCAGTGGCTACACCATCGCCAGCTGCTTCCATTCCGACAAGTCGGACATCATCATCTAGGAATGCATGGAAGATTCCAATTGCATTGGAGCCGCCGCCAACGCAAGCAACTACCGCATCTGGCAGTGAGCCGGTTTCTAAAAGCATCTGCTCCCTAGCCTCATTTCCGATCACAGAATGGAAATCGCGAACCATTGTTGGAAAGGGGTGTGGGCCGGCAACAGTACCAAGTAGATAATGAGTACCGCTGACGTTTGCTACCCAGTCACGTAAAGCTTCGTTGATTGCATCTTTCAGAGTGCGACTTCCCGTTTTGACCGCAACTACCTCTGCTCCCAGAAGCCTCATCCTGGCAACGTTCAGCGACTGCCTAACGGTGTCAACCTCTCCCATGTAAACAACACAATCTAGGCCAAGAAGGGCTGCCGCTGTGGCGCTGGCAACTCCGTGCTGTCCCGCACCGGTTTCCGCGATAATTCTTTTCTTGCCCATTCTTTTGGCTAGCAATGCTTGACCAAGAACGTTATTGATTTTGTGTGAGCCAGTGTGGTTTAGATCTTCACGCTTTAGAAATACTCTTATGTCTCCAATGGTGGCAGCAAACTTCGGCGCCTCGGTGATGATTGAAGGGCGACCAGTATAGGTCTTGTGCAAATGTGCTAGCTCTGCAACAAAAGACGGATCGCTCTTGGCATCCTGATAGGTCTTATCTAGTTCGTCTAATGCGGCAATCAGCGATTCAGGAACAAAACGCCCACCAAACTCGCCAAAGTAGGGCCCGACTTGATCCGCGAGTTTCTCCGACATGTAATAAGCCTAAGGCTTCAAGACTTTGCTAAATGAGCCAACAAGTTCACTGGCATTACCCGTTACAAGCGCTTCGCCCACTAACACGCAATCAGCCCCGTATACCGCATACTCCTGCACATCGGAGACGTTCCGAACTGCTGATTCTGCAATCTTGATGGCACCAGGTGGAACCAAAGAAGCAAGGTTGCCAAATAGGGAACGGTCTGTCTCAAAAGTGACCAGGTCCCTAGCGTTAATCCCTACGAGCATCGAATCAATCTCACAGGCGCGCAAAACCTCTTGTTCGGAGTGGGTTTCCACAAGCGCCGCCATGCCCAACTGCTCAATTAGGAGCTTTAGTCTTAGTAGCGTCTTTTGATCTAACCCTGCGACGATTAGAAGCACCATATCTGCACCATGGGCGCGAGCCTCAAGTACCTGGTACTCATTTGCTATGAAGTCCTTGCGCAAGACCGGAACAGCTATTGCTTTTCGAACTTCGTCGAGATCATGCAAACTTCCCAGAAAACTTCGTTCTTCGGTCAAGACACTAACTGCCCCAGCCCCCGCTAACTCGTAGGATTTGGCAAGTGCCGACGGGTCTTCGATTGATGCGAGATTTCCGCGAGATGGACTAGCGCGCTTAATCTCAGCAATAACTCGAATACTTGAGGTGCTAGATAAATGCGGCTCGTATTCGATTGCTGGTGGCGCATGTAGCGCCATCTTCTCAATCTGTTCTAAAGAAACTAGCTCTTGGCGTGCAGCGGCGTCTTTGATGGACCCGGCGTATAGATCTAGCAGCAATTAGTTCTTTGACTTCGATCCACCAACGCCATAGCCAGCGCGTTTCAAATACCAGCCAGCTAACAGTCCGAACCCGGCTAATCCTGCGCTAGCCCAAACCAGGGGCGCCTGATCAAGCCAGAAAAAGAGTGTTCCTAGGGAGAAAGCAACAATAATTACGGTGACTGTAACCCATGCCGCCAGTGAATCCCCATGACCTGGCTCGACGCTATTTGCAGACATAATCTCTCCTCTTTGCCTTCAACTTTATCAGTTGAATTTCACTTCTGACTGCTCCAAAGGTCCTCGGGAAGCTGACTTTCAGTCCTTATTGATTTAGTGGCCGGGTTCTTATGAGCTACAAGCGCAATGAAAGCCAAAAGCAAAGCATTTAGGCAAAGAGCAAAAAGAAACAGCCCACTGAACAATCCACTAGAGCTAGAAACTAAAAATTCAGAAGTCGCAACTTCTTCCAGTACACCAGTCTGCTCTGAAATTACCCCCATAACCGTGCTCTGGATCTGATAAGGGGAATTCAGAAATACATCGATAAAGTTCCACGCCATCAGTGGCAATACTGCTAGTGCCATGACCCTAGTGACCAGAGGCTTGACAAGCACACTTACTAAAACTGCGACGACCTGTAACGAGATTAGAGTTCCAATGACCGGGAAAGCCAGAAAGCCGCTCACATCAATCACGCCACCTCCCGCGCTTGCTGAGACCTCAAAGCTTTGCCAGCTCTGGCCTGCCGTTATCGAAAGCAAAGCCAGAGAAGCAATCCAGGTTAGGGATGCTTGAACTTTGGTCACGATAGCTTCTTCATAGAGTTCGCAATAGCTATTGCCTTAAGCGGTGCTGATGCTTTTGAGATTGTCTCTTGGTTCTCTGATTCTGGAATTGAATCCAGGACGATTCCTGCCCCCGCCTGAACGTAGCCTTTGCCATCACGCAAGACAACAGTACGAATTGCTATCGCCAAGTCCGCATTGCCGGAGAAGTCGAAGTAGCCAACGACCCCACCAAAAAGACCTCTATTAATGGGTTCAAGTTCGTGGATAACGGAAAGAGCCATCGGCTTAGGTGCACCAGATAACGTACCGGCTGGAAAAGTTGCCCGCACAACATCAACTGCAGAGCGCCCGTTCAAAATTTTTCCTTCAACCGTCGAAACCAAATGCATGATGTGGCTGTACTTCTCAACGGACATGAACTCCGTAACCGATACAGAATCGGGAACACAGACCTTCAATAGATCATTTCGCGCAAGGTCAACAAGCATCAGGTGCTCAGCCTGCTCCTTGTGGTCGGCTAGCAGGTTCTCTGCGAGCATCGAATCTTCCTCACCCGTCGAGCCTCTGGGCCTTGAACCAGCAATTGGGTGCAGCACTGCCGATTCCTGATTTACTTTGACCAAGGCTTCTGGTGAAGATCCCACTACAGAAAATACTCCACTGGAGTCAGCAAGATTCAGAAGGTACATATAAGGACTTGGATTGAGCGCTCTAAGGCTCCTGTAAACATCGAGGGCAGTTGCTTTGACTTCCATCTCAAAGCGCTGGGATACAACAACTTGGAAGACATCTCCAAGCTCCACTCGGGTCTTGGCCTGCTCAACCATCTGGATAAATTCCTGATCCGTCGTACTTCTCTCAAAGTCCACGGAGGGGTTCGTATCAATTTCCGCAATAAAAGGCGGCTTTGTTGACAGCAGGTCTGACTGCAGTTTCTCGATCCTAGCTACTGATTTTGCATACTCCTGGCCAATGTCAGCGCCGTCAATCAGGTACAGGTTAGAAATAAGCTTCAGCGTTGAATCTGCGTGATCCACCACAACCAAGTCCCGCAACAAAGAAAAGGCCATTTCCGGGATCTCATAGGATCCAGTCTTTGGTTTCGGCAGAGTTTCAATCTCGTTGACAACTGCCCAGCTTAGAAACCCAACCATCCCAGACACCAGCGGAGGAAGGCCTTGCGATGGTGCAGCCCTGAAAAATCTCTGTATCGATTCGATCGCTTCTAGACCATTGTTGCCTGAAATCAAACTCGCCACCACGTCGCTAGTTTCGCTTGGCTCCGATTCGAACCACCGAACTTCCGACGCCTGCTTTATAAGCGTCCCCAGATTCGACACCCCAATAAACGAATACCTAGACCACACACCCTGCTCTGCTGACTCCAGAAGGAAGCAGCCAGTGGTCTCACCAGCCATTTTTTCAAAAATCGAAAGAGGGGTCTCACTACCCGAGAACAGTGTTGTGACGAGGGGTATGACGCGGAACTTTTCCGAAAGCTCTTTGGCTTCATCCAGTGAAATCATTCAGTTTCACCCTTGAGGCCATCTTGGAAAAAGTGAATAGCTATTGGCAACATTAGATCGACTCGGCAAGTAATCGAAGATCAGCTATGCGCTGATTCCGATTCTCTTCGGAAAACACAGCACTTCCGGCGACAAAAGTGTCTGCACCAGCTCTGGCTAACGAAGCGATGTTTGAAAGCCCTACTCCCCCATCAACCTGTACTGACACCTCGAGGCCCGTCGTGTTTATGAAATCACGAGCTTGAGAGATCTTCGGTATTACGGACTCAATTAAACCTTGACCTCCAAAGCCTGGCTCAACTGTCATTACGAGCAACATGTCGACGTGCTCAAGCAAGTCAGCAACTTTCTCGAAGTCAGTTCCCGGCTTTATAGCGATGCCAACTTTCGCACCAGAGCTACGAATCTGCGAAATTGCTTCTTTCGGGTCTGAGGCAGCTTCGAGATGAAAGGTAACCGAGGACGCGCCGGTTTCTGCGTATTTTCCAGCCCAACGCTCCGGATGCTCAATCATGAGGTGAACATCTAGCGGCACCGTAGTAATCTCCTGTAATCGAGCTACGACAGGGATCCCAATTGTTAGATTCGGGACGAAATGATTGTCCATTACGTCGACGTGTATGAGGTCTGATCCAGAAATTGTTCTCAGCTCAGATTCTAGGTTCGCAAAATCAGCACTCAGTATGCTTGGCGCGATTCTCATCTTCACCCTACGAGTTTACCTTTTTGCGAAACAAGGCAATAAACATGGCGTCGGTTCCATGGATGTGTGGCCACAGCTGTGTGGTTCTGAATGCTGTATCAAGACCGAGATCTGGGTTGATTACGTTGAGAATGGCGTTTGCGGGAAGCAGTTCAAGGTTGTCCCGATACTTTGATTCCGCCCAAGCCACTAAGGCGGTGGTTTCACTTAGGTGCGGCGAACAGGTAACGTAACCTAGAACGCCACCAGGTAACAAAGCGTCCCAAGAGGCTTCGAATAGCTCTTTCTGCAGCTTCGATAACTCAGGAATATCTGTTGGCTTCTTACGCCAGCGCGATTCAGGTCGCCTCCTGAGCGCACCAAGTCCCGTGCAGGGCGCATCGAGCAGCACGCGAGAATATCTTTCTCCGGAAGCGCCGATCTGTCGACCATCGCCAATGCTTACTTTGACCTTTGAAATTGGCTCTAGCGCCTGCTCAACAAGCTTCGCTCGATGCAAAGAGACTTCATTAGCTTCGAACAACACCGACCGCTGTGTGGCAACAGCTGACATCAAAGCCGCTTTGCCACCTGGGCCTGCACAAAGATCTAGCCATCTAGTTTCGATAGTTGCTATCTCGGCCGCCAACAAGGCTAAAACAGCAAGCTGTGATCCCTGATCTTGAACTCGAACGTGACCGGCCTGAATTTGCGGGACCCGAGACGGTGAAACGCTTAGTTCGATTCCAATTGGACTCGCAGTTCCGCGGGATCCAACCTCGGATAGTTCTTCAACATTTGCAAAGCCAGGAAGCGCTGCAACCGATACCTTCGCCGCTGTATTGTCTGCAACTAGGAGATCCTCGAGTGAGCCCCCAAGCCCTCGGCTCTCAAGAGCAGCTCGCAAGGACTTCACAATCCACAACGGGTGCGAGTGGATAAATGAGAGCCTTTCGTCCTCCGAGTCCGCAAGATCAGAAACCAAAGAGATCCATTGCTCTCGAGATTTTTCAGATATGCGCCGAAGCACTGCATTGACGAACCCGACCGCAGACTTGGCTGCTTTGGCCTTGGCTAGGTTTACAGACTCGTTTATTGCAGCGTGAGAAGGAACTCGCATTCCAAGAATCTGGTGGGCACCTAGCAACAGCACAATAAGAGCATGTGCGTCAATCGATTTTATCTCGCGAGACGAAGCTATCTCGATTATTTTCTCGTAAAACAACTTGTTCCTGAGTGTTCCGAAAGATAGCTCCTGGATAAAGCCAGCATCTCTGGAATCTACTTGCGCATCCTCGAGTAGTTTGGGTAGCAGTAGATTTGCGTAGGAATCATCCTCCTCGACGCGCCTGAGTAGCTCAAATGCTAGCGCGCGCATTAGGAGAGCTTCAGATTCTCAACGCGCAAGCCTCTAAACCAATCAGCGCCAGACATCTGAGCTTTCCCTGCAGGTTGAACGAGCTCAAGAACTAAAGCACCCTTTCTGCATCCCACGACCAGCTCCTTATCCACCACACGCGCCATAGCCTCGCCAGGCGACAAGCTCGACAACCTAGCTCGAATAACCCGAATCGAGGTTTCATTGAAATGGAACCAGGCCATAGGCTCTGGGTTCATAGCTCTGATCTTGTTTAGTTGCGTGGTGGCGTCAAATCCGAAGTCCAATTTTGCAAGGTCTCGAGTCGGTTTCGAGGCAGTTGGATGCTCCTGTTCGACACTCTGCTGTTTTGAAAGCGATAACATTGCTTCATCAGCCAAAAGGACTTCCGCAAGAAGATCCGATCCAATTTCGGTCAATTTTGCAAGAAGTTCGCCGGCGGTGTCTGTGTCTTGAATATCAAATTTGGCGCTTGCAACAATCGGGCCAGTGTCGATTCCCGTGTCGAGCCGAAATACTGTCACACCAGTATGTTTTATTCCCTGCAAAATGGCGTGCTGAACTGGAGCAGGACCAGGCAGCTCTGGGAGAAGAGAATAGTGAACATTGAGCCAGCCAAACCTTGGGACATCTAATACGGGTTGCTTGAAAATTGTGCCGTATGCAACTACAGCTCCAATGTCAGCACGTAGTGCCTCTAACCATGACTGAGCAGCGTCGTCAATTTTGTTTGTTTTGAAAACTTCTATTCCAAGCTCATGAGCCTTTGCGGCAACGGAAGAGGGTGTTAATTCCCTTGTGCGCCCAACAGGTGCGTCTTTTCTGGTGAGAACACCAACAATGTTCACGCCTTGCTTGACAAGAGTCTCTAACGTGGAAGCGGCATTTTGCGGTGTACCTGCAAACACCACTCTTAAATTTGCTGACATGCTAAACAACGTCTCCGTCACTCATCCGGACCTTCAAAGCTCTTACTGCCCTGCCCGAGGAGGCGAGAACGGATTTGCCACGAGACAACCGAATTGCTTCGCCGCGAAGGTGCTTTGCTACCTCAACGGTATCCGAATAGCTGTACTTAACTATTAGTCGCCACTCACCTGATTCAGCCCCCCTTGTGTGTGGAGCCGGCCCAAGGACCTTTACCTTTTCAAAGGATGAAAGCGATTGAGCCAACTCAACAAGGAGCGCCTGAGTCCCAGCAATGCTTCCTAGTCGAAGAGCAGGGGGCAACATAAGCTCCCTACGGGATGAGAGCTCGTCACGAGCAATCTCGAATTGTTGCCAGAGGCAGAACCTCTGAGACAGCGCTCCCGAAACCCCAACAAGCACGGCTTCACCATCTATGGCAATTTTGGAAACCGCGTTAGACCAAAGCCTCACAGCATCTTCGGTCGCCCTGAGATTCTGTCTAGACAGGAGTGTTTGAGCATCAAGAATTACTAGTGCCCTATAGCCGCCATCAACAAAAGGTTCCGCACCAGCGGTTGCAACAACGAGGTTTCTACCCGAGCTGACTCTTAGAACTCTGTTATCACCAGTTGACTCAACAACCTTTGACCCTGGAAAAGCGCGCCCTAGTTCGGCAGCCGTTCTAGATGCTCCAGCTCTGCCCTTGCTGATCTCGAAAGATCCACACTCACACGCAACTGCAGCTGAAAAGGCATTACACCAGCGGCATTTCCTAGCACCCGAACCATCAACCCAAACCGGCCCAGAGCAGACGAGACAGGAGATCTTCTTGTCGCAAGAGGCACAGAACAGCGCGGTGGACTCTCCCTTGGATGCAACTTGGACAAGAACTGAACCGGTTTCCAGGCCCTTTTTAATAGCTTTGAAAGCATGTGAGTCAACACGAAAGCCTGGGTCCGAAACAGAAACCTTTGGTTTTGGAAAGACTTCTGTCGATTCAGTAAGGTAACCGGTTTCAACCAGCCGCTGAATGTCGGTTGATCTGGAGTGTGAAACAAAAATTAGTGAACAATTCTGGATGCTTTGTCTTAGCAACGCGCTGTCGCGGGTATTGAGGTATGGAGCTGATTGATCAGTGAAGCTATGATCTCCTTCGTCAAAAATTGCGATTGACCCTACTTGGTACGCAGGCGCAAGTATTACTGATCTTGACCCGACTATCACACGTGGTTGATCATCTAGCGCGCGGAGATAGGCTTCATAAATCTTGGACTTGGGTTGCTCCTGAGAGAAGTTTGCGATGGAATCATTTAGATTGCATGACTCAAGTGCCTCGAGGAGTATTTTCTGGTCTCGAAAATCCGGCACAGCCAGAATTGAGGACTTTCCAGCAAGCAAGTTACTTGCCGCAACCGAACACATTGTCAGCACCCAGCTAGGAAAGCTGCGGCCGTTTGATCCCTCCCCTATTAGGGCAGAGCAAGGTCGTGCAAGAACTGCATGTCTAGAGCCTTGGGTTACAAGCCCTTGAGTCTGACTCAGGGCTGAAGAATAAATCTCAGAAACATCTGCAGTTTTCGACCCCCCAAGATGAGACTTGTAGGCCCTCGGCATATGTGTTGGTATGGCTAGCTTAAGAATCTCACCCAGAGAAGATGCAGAACGAATCGCAAGTTCCTGCAGGAATTCAATTAGCACCTCAGAAAGAGCTGGCTTAGAACCTATGACTTCTTGGATGCTTGCGAGCTTCCCAGAGAACTCCGATGATGTATCGATTTCAATAACGAAAGCGTCGTAGATCCTTGCGCCTTTACCAAAAGGAACTTTGACCCTTGACCCAACAGATGTCTGTGCCCCGAGCTCTTCTGGTACCTGGTAATCAAAAAGTTTATCCAGCTGCGGAAGATTTGAAACAATGGCTACCCTCGCAACTGCTGGCATGCTTACAACTTCAATGCAGAACGAAGTTCCTCTACTCGATTCAACTTCTCCCAAGTGAATTCAGGCAGTTCGCGTCCGAAGTGGCCGTAGGCCGCAGTTTTCTTGTAAATAGGCCTTAGTAGATCCAGGGACTCAACAATCGCACGAGGTCTGAGGTCAAAAATCTCTCTGATTGCGTTCTCAATCAATTGAGTGTCCACCTTCTCGGTCCCAAAAGTTTCTAAGTAGATACCAACCGGGTTTGCAACACCAATTGCATAAGCCACTTGAACTTCGGCACGATCAGCAGCTCCAGATGCCACAACATTCTTCGCTACCCATCTCATGGCATAGGCAGCAGAGCGGTCAACCTTCGATGGGTCCTTACCGCTGAAGGCACCACCACCGTGTCGCGAGGCACCACCGTAAGTATCAACGATGATCTTTCGTCCGGTAAGACCAGCATCTCCTTGCGGTCCACCTATGACGAATTTGCCGGTGGGGTTAATGAATAGTTTTGCGTTTGAAAAATCAAGACCAGACTCGGAGAGAATCGGGTTGACAACCTGATCGCGGATAGCGTCGTGGATCTGCGCTTGAGTGACCTTATCGTCGTGCTGTGATGAAACAACGATTGCCTCCACCGTGCGCGGTGTGACACCCTCGTAACCTATTGTTACCTGGGTCTTGCCATCAGGCCTCAAAAAATCAACCTGGCCAGATTTTCTAACTGCCGACAGCTTCTCAGATAGCCTGTGGGCTAGAGCAATAGCAGTTGGCATGTAATTGCTGGTCTCATTGCTCGCGTAGCCAAACATCAAGCCCTGATCTCCTGCTCCTTGCAGCTCATAAGGGTCAGACGATCCGCCGTCACGAACTTCGAGACCTGAGTCAACACCCTGAGCGATGTCGGGAGACTGCTGACCTATTGAAACTGAAACTCCACAACTTGCGCCATCAAAGCCAATACTTGAAGAGTTGTAACCAATGTCAAGAACTGTCTTACGGACGATTGCTGGAATCTCTACGTAACCAGAGGTAGAAACCTCACCTGCCACATGAACCAAACCGGTTGTCACCATGGTTTCCACCGCAACGCGCGCGTTAGGGTCCTCTGCAAGCATTGCATCAAGAATCGCGTCAGAAATCTGGTCACAGATCTTATCTGGATGACCTTCGGTTACAGACTCAGACGTGAACTGACGTAATTTGCTCATTTGGATTCCCCTCTTGGTGTCCTAACAACTTTACTGGAAACAATCTCAAGAACAGCCCTTGCTACCTGAATTTTTGAGCCGTTGAACCTTGCAGATGATTGCTCCGAGACCAGTACGACAGAGTTCTGATCTGAATTGAACACCTCACCCGAGCTAATGCTGTTAGCAACAACAAAATCACACTCTTTGGTTTTCAATTTCGTCCTAGCCAAGGCCTCTAGGTCCTCACCTGATTCGGCGGCAAAGGCCAAGATGATTGCGTCCGACCCTGAATCTCTCAGATTCGTTGCCAAAGCTGCCACGATGTCAGGGTTTGCTGTTAGCGAGATGTCAATATCCTCACCAGCGGCACTGCGCTTTATTTTCTCAGTCGCCACCATGGTCGGACTGTAATCTGCAACGGCTGCCGCCATTACAAGCAAATCAAATGACCCCAATGAGTCGTTGACACTCTTCGCGAGCTCCTTGGCGCTTACAACGTTGACATGCTCTAGACCGTGCATTAAAGATTCATCAACGTTTGCCGCGATTACTTTTACGCTGGCACCCATCTCAATGGCGGCTCTTGCAAAGGCCAGACCTTGTTTACCTGAAGAAAAATTGCCGACAAAACGGGCTGGATCAATTCTTTCTCTTGTCCCACCGGTAGTAACGAGGACCCGGACTCCAGCCAGGGGTTTGTCGCCAAGCATGGCATTTGCGGCAGTAAATATGTTTTCAGGCTCCGCCAAACGACCGACACCACTGTCATCGCCTGTCAGCCGACCAACTCCTGGATCAACGATTAGCATGCCGCGATCTTTCAAGGTAGAGATGTTTTGCTGAGTAGCCAGGTTCTCCCACATTTCAGTGTGCATAGCGGGAGCAATAATCACAGGGCAAGAAGCCGTAAGCACTGTGGTGGTCAAAAGATCATCCGCAATACCAGCAGTAACCTTAGCTAGAAACGAAGCAGTGGCGGGCGCGACAACAATAAGATCTGCCGATTTTGCAAGCGCAACATGCTTTACACTCTCAACGTCAGTGAACAAGTCTGGATCAACAATTTGAACTTTGTTGCGCGAGAGCGCTTCCAAGGTTGTGCTTCCGATGAACCTAGTGGCATTGGTAGTCATAACAACCTGGACGCTATGCCCGGCTTCTGTGAACAATCTAATGAGGGCGGCAGACTTATAGGCCGCGATACCGCCTGTAACACCAACGACTACGTTAGCCAATTGAGCTTTGCCGTTTAGTCTAGATTTTTCTTGGTCAGAAGACCCTGATCAACTTCGTTGAGTGCAATGGTTAGAGGCTTTTCGTCGATGGTTACATCAACTAGCGGTCCAACGTTGCTAAAAAGAGATCCTTCGTGCAGCGAGGAATAGTAATCATTAATCTGACGTGCGCGCTTGGCAGCGAACATGACAAGCTCATACTTTGAGTCAACACGGTCCATTAGGTTGTCGATGGACGGAGAGACAATACCTTCAAGTTTTTCTGACATGACAAACTTCCCTGCAATTAATTGGATTTAACTAAGTCTACGACTTCTTGTGCGCATCTGGCTACCTCGTCATTTATTACCTGGAAATCGAAGGATTCGGCCTGTAAGAGCTCGGATTTGGCAGTTTCCAACCTTAGACGCTTATCTTCAGGGGATTCTGTACCCCTTTTATTCAACCTCGCCTCAAGTTCGTCAAAGCTAGGCGGATTGACAAACACCAACAACGCCGCAGGAAAGGCTTGCTTTACTTGAAATGCGCCCTGGACGTCTATCTCAAGAACCACATTCTTGCCCTCAGCCAGAGCCTTTTCTACAGGAAGCCTCGGAGTTCCATACCTGTGTTGACCGTGAACTGTAGCCCACTCCAAAAGCTGGGCAGATTCAATTAGCTTCGAAAACTCCTGATCGGTGACAAAGATGTACGACTCCCCCGCTACTTCCCCAGAACGCGCGCTTCTCGTGGTTGCCGAAACCGATAACTCGAAATCTTCGTTATTCGCAATGATGAAGCTTGCCAACGTTCCTTTGCCAACCGCTGAAGGACCGGAAAGCACTAGTAGCTTTGCGCTCATCAGGACAGACCGTTCTCTAGTTCGGCCTTCGCACTTTGTACTCGTTCAAGAAGCCCAAGTGGGGAATGCCCCGCAACGGATCTCGCAACATTGAAAATAGTGACCTCAGAAAGTTCGCCGAAGATCGATCTTGCATTAGAGAGCTTCGCACCCTGAGAGCCAAAGCCTGGAGCGAGAATCGGAGTAGAACCAAGTGCCCCAGTGTCTATTGCCATGTCAACAAGATTAGCCTGAGCGCCAATAACTAAGCCGACTGAACCCAAAGGTTCTCTATTGAGTCCAGCCGCGTATGAGGCAATACTGCTGGCTACGCTTTGATTGTTGGCCGATACTGATGACTGCAAAGGCATAGCCTCGGGATTAGAAGTTGCTGCGAGAATAAAAATTCCCTTTGAGTTGTTCGACGCGAAAGAGACCGTTTCGTCCAAAGATTTCGAACCCAAGTACGGCGAAACAGTTACAGCGTCGACAAGAAACGGGCCATCGATTTTTAGCCACGCTCTTGCATAGCCATCCATGGTGCTTCCAATGTCCCCTCGTTTGGCATCGGCTATCACCAAGAAACCGGCATCGGAAGCGCGGGAAAGAATTCGCTCTAAAACAGCAAAACCCTCAGAGCCAAACTGTTCAAAGAATGCAACCTGGGGTTTCAGGATTCCAACTTCGTCAACACAGGTTTCTATGATCTTCATACAGAACTGCTCTGCCCCTGAAGCGTTTACTGGAAGGCCCCATTTGGAAAGCTGCTCGGCACTTGGATCAATCCCCACACACAGCTGACCACGGAGCTCGAATGTACTGAGTAAACGTTCTCCGAAACTATTTGGCAAGAGCGGTCTTTCTGTCCAGTGCATACTCCTGTAAAGATCTAACTGAGAACGGGCCTGCAATCACGGATTCAAATGAACCGATTGCAGAGCTGAGTTGTGCGATTGTGGTGAAAATCGGCTTGTCGGCAGCCGTAGTAGCCGCTCGTATCTCGTAACCATCTCGCCTAGCCGCTGCTCCAGTTGGAGTGTTCACGACGACATCAACTTTCCCAGCTGTGATCAATTCAACAATCGTTGGACCCAGAGTCTCGGATGGACCTTGGCTATGTTTGCGCACAGCAGTTGCCGAAACCCCATGTCTTTGAAGAATCTGCGCTGTTCCCTCGGTAGCAAGGATCTCGAAACCTAATTGTGCCAATCTTCTAATTGGCAAAAGCATCTGTGGTTTATCACGGTCGGCAACGGAAACAAAGATCTTTCCGGACTTTGGAAGAGCGCTTCCAGCGGCTGCCTGAGACTTCGCAAATGCAGTTGGGAAGTCGACATCTATGCCCATGACCTCACCAGTAGATCGCATCTCGGGACCCAGCAGTGAATCGACATACTTTCCATCTGGAGTTGCAAAACGCTTGAATGGCAGAACCGCTTCCTTTACGGAGATCGGATCTCCGGGTAAGGAAACCACCCCGTCAACCAGTGGTAGATGTCCCTCCGCCTTTAGCTCACGAATAGATTTTCCAACCATGACCAAAGATGCGGCTTTGGCCAAGGTGATCCCAAGGGCCTTGGAGACAAAGGGTACGGTGCGCGAAGCTCTTGGGTTCGCTTCCAACACGTATAGAACATCTGCTGCGAGTCCGAACTGAACATTTATTAGTCCCTTAACTCCCACACCCTTGGCAATCAATTCGGTAGCGTCCCTGACGCGTTTTATCTGAGAATCGCTGAGAGTTATTGGAGGAAGTGTGCAACTAGAGTCGCCCGAATGAATTCCAGCTTCTTCAATGTGCTCCATAACGCCACCGACATAAAGTTCCACTCCGTCATAAAGAGCGTCAATGTCTATCTCTATCGCGTCATCGAGGAAGCGATCAACAAGCAGTGGGTGCTCCAACCCAACTATTGCTTGCCCCTCAATTCGACCGAAGTAGCCAACCATGCCCTCGGGCTCATACACAATCTCCATGCCGCGACCTCCGAGAACGTGGGATGGTCTAACCAGAACTGGATAACCAATCTTCTGAGCAACAGCCTTTGCTTCTTCAAGGTTCGTTGCGGTTCCGTTGGCAGGACTGAGCAAACCCGCCTGCTCGAGAATCTTTGAGAAAGCTCCCCTGTCTTCAGCCAAGTCCAAAGATTCTGGCGTGGTGCCAAGGATAGGAACCCCGGCGTCTTTTAGCCCCTGAGCTAATCCAAGAGCTGTCTGACCCCCAAGCTGAACAATTACGCCAACAACTTCACCCGAGGACGATTCTGCGTGAATAACCTCCAGGACGTCTTCAAGTGTCATCGGTTCAAAATACAGGCGATCCGAAGTGTCGTAATCAGTGGAAACAGTTTCGGGATTGCAATTAATCATCACAGTTTCATACCCTGCATCAGACAGTGCGAAACAAGCGTGTACACAGGAGTAGTCAAACTCAACTCCCTGACCAATCCTGTTAGGACCGGATCCGAGAATGATGACTTTTCTTCTGTCACTGGCAACAACTTCTGTTTCCTGCTCGTAGGTGGAGTAGTGGTAGGGAGTAAGGGCGGGAAACTCCCCCGCGCAGGTATCAACTGTCTTGAAAACTGGCCTAAGGCCTAGTTCATGCCTAATACTTCTTACATCAAACTCACTCAATCTTCGAAGTTGGGCTATCTGTAGATCACTAAAGCCATGCATTTTCGCATTACGAATTGTCTCAAAGTCCAAGTCCTTGGCCGATCTAACATGCTCGGCTACCTCATTTATCAGCACAATCTGATCTAAAAACCATGGATCAATCTTTGTTGCCTCGAAAACTTCATCGATAGATGCACCCTTCAAAAGAGCCTGCTGAACATCCACAATGCGGCCATCTGTTGGCTTTCTGATTATCTCTACAAGATCCTTTAGTGGCGTGGTGTTAGGACCCCAGTGGAAAGACGAACCTCGCTTTTCTAGAGAGCGAAGAGCCTTCTGGAGGGCTTGGCTGTAGGTTCTGCCAATAGCCATGGCCTCGCCAACTGATTTCATTGTTGTCGTGAGGGTGGAATCCGCGGCAGGGAACTTCTCGAACGCGAACCTTGGAACCTTTACGGCTACATAATCAAGAGTGGGTTCAAAACTCGCGGGCGTCACACCGGTAATGTCGTTTGGAATTTCATCGAGCGTGTAGCCAAGGGCAAGCTTTGCCGCAATCTTTGCAATGGGAAACCCGGTAGCCTTCGATGCCAGTGCAGAGGACCTCGAAACCCGAGGATTCATTTCGATAACAATGACACGCCCATTGAGTGGGTTTACCGCAAACTGGATGTTACATCCCCCGGTATCAACCCCAACAGCCCGAATAATCTGAATCGAAATATCCCTTAGGTTCTGAAATTCCCGATCGGTAAGAGTTAGGGCAGGAGCCACCGTTATTGAATCTCCAGTGTGAACACCAACAGGATCCACGTTTTCTATCGAACAAACAACAACTGCGTTGTCGTTCTTGTCTCGCATCAGCTCAAGCTCGTACTCTTTCCAGCCGAGAATTGACTCCTCAAGCAAAACTTCACTGGTGGGGCTTGCCTGTAGGCCAGCTCCTGCGATCCTTATTAGATCTTCCTTGTTGTAAGCAAAACCAGAGCCCAGCCCGCCCATAGTAAACGACGGTCGAACAACTACGGGGTAACCTAAACTCTTCGCGCCGGCTAAAGCCTCATCGATGTCGTGAGCAATGACAGACTTGGCAACATCCGCACCAGAATCCAAAACGATTTGCTTGAATTCACTTCGGTCTTCACCGGCACGAATGGCAGCCACGTTTGCTCCAATTAGTTCGACAGAGTACTTCTCTAGTACCCCCATCTCATGAAGTCTCATCGCTGCGTTGAGAGCAGTTTGACCTCCAAGTGTTGGCAGAATTGCGTCTGGCCGCTCTTTCGCGATTATCGCCTCAATTACCTCTGGGGTGATTGGCTCTACATAGGTCGCGTCTGCAAAGTCAGGATCGGTCATGATTGTTGCTGGATTGGAATTGACGAGAATTACCCGAACCCCTTCTTCTCTCAGCACACGGCAAGCCTGGGTTCCGGAGTAATCGAATTCACAAGCCTGACCAATGACAATCGGTCCGCTTCCGATTACTAGAACACTTTTAAGATCATCTCTTTTCGGCATTAGTTCAACGCCTTCCGACTCGAGATAATGTCAACCAGGCGGTCGAAGAGATGGTGTGAGTCGTGTGGACCCGCTGCAGCCTCCGGGTGGAACTGGACGGAGTAGGCGCTGAGATCCAAACACTCGAGTCCCTCAACACAGTCATCGTTTAGATTCACGTGGGACACTCGAACTTTTCCGAAACCAGCCGGAGACTCGACGATTTCTCCATTCTCACCACCGGGAACTGAAACGGCAAATCCATGGTTGTGAGAGGAAACCTCAACCTTGCCGCTTGTTCTATCAAGAATTGGCTGATTGATACCACGATGACCAAATGGGAGCTTATAGGTATCAAAGCCAAGTGCCCGGCCAAGTAACTGATTACCAAAACAAATTCCAAAGAATGGAATCCTGCGTTTGAGAATCTCTTGCAGGAGAGCCACCTGAGCAGCTGATGCACTTGGGTCTCCAGGTCCATTCGAATAAAAAACAGCATCGGGGCTGGTTGCCAGCACCTGATCAAGATCTGAAGACGCTGGCAACACAGACACCACGAGACCTCGATTGATCATTTGGGCAATTGTTGTGCGCTTAATTCCAAGGTCGAGGATGGTAACTCGACCGACATATTGACCCATGTGTGGGACTTCGTAAGCATCAGGTGTTGTCACTACCGAGCTCAGCGACAGACCCTTCATCTCTGGAGTCTCACGAACAATCTCAAGCAATCTTTCTGGGGTTTGCTCAGATCTTGGACCTGAAAATATTCCAGCGCGCATGGCGCCTAGTGAGCGAATGTGCCTAGTTAGAGCTCTGGTGTCTATTCCGCTGATTCCGACAATGAAATTACCTTCAAGCTCTTCATCGAGAGATTTCTCGGAGCGATAGTTCGAGACGATCCTGGAAGGTTCGCGCACCACATATCCAGAAACCCATATTCGGTTAGATTCCTCGTCCATGTTGTTAACCCCGGTGTTGCCGATGTGAGGAGCTGTCTGCACAACTATCTGGCCGGCATATGAAGGATCGGTGAGTGTCTCTTGGTATCCAGTCATACCGGTAGCAAAAACAATTTCTCCCAGTGCCTGGCCAACTGCACCATAAGAACTTCCGTGGAAAACTTTCCCATCCTCTAGTACTAACAACGCCGGAATCAATGGGTACCGACAATCAACTTCGACACCTTCAAGGCAATGTCATCCCTGGCTTGTGAATTCGCGAACCTAAAATGAGATTCAAGCTCAGCCTCACCAAGTTTCCAGCGAAGCGACAGTAGTCCATCCTTTTCGACGACTTTGTCGATCACCCCGGCTGTTCTGGACAGATCAAGCAGCGCCGAAGAATATATTTTGAAACTTTGCTCACCGCTTCTAAAAACCTGAACTTCGCTATCTGATACGTGCACATTGGCTTTACCAGCGAAGCCCAGGCCGTGTGCTGAGACACGATCAAGCGGACGGTCTGCAAAGGTAGTGGCAACGTACAAGCCGCTACTTCCTACATTCTTGAACTCTGTAAATTCAGGAGTTGCCAGCTGGTGATCTTGCGCCTTGGCTCTTTTTCTCCAAGTGAACCCGGCCCAAGCGAATAAACCAATAAGAGCCGCAACGAATGCTAGGCCAACTTGATAGAGCTCAAACACCATCCTCATGCCCCCTTACAATTTTGTTCCTCAGGGTAAATTCTCCGTCATAAATCGTGTGTACTACACGACCCTTGAAATCCATCCCCTGATAGGGGTTGTTTGCGCTTTTCGAATGGGTTTCTGCTTCGCCAACCCAAGCTTGCCCCAAATCAACCAGGGTGAGATTCGCGATACTTCCTGGAAGCAGGTAGTTTCCCTGGCCTTCAAGGCCAGCAATTCTTGCGGCAGTAGTAGACATAACCTCTGCTAAACGCTCAAGATTTGCCGATCCCGAATCGATCAGTACTTGTTGAGCGACGGTGTAAGCGAACTCCAGTCCAATCATTCCAAAAGCAGCGCTAGCCCAATCCGTGTCTTTAGATTCCTTTGGGTGCGGCGCGTGATCGGTGGCAATAACATCTATCGTTCCATCGACCAGAGCCTCGCGCAGGGCTAGAACATCATCAGCTTTTCTAAGAGGAGGATTCACCTTGTAAAGCGGATCGTAGCTTTCAGCCAGATCCTCTGTGAGCAATAAATGATGAGCTGTAACCTCAGCAGTGACCTGAACCCCCCTGGCTTTTGCTTCTCGAATGAGTTCAACCGAGCGCCTGGTGGACACATGGCATACGTGCAGTCTTGATTCGGTTAGTTCGGTGAGCATGATGTCTCGAGCGATAATCGACTCCTCAGCCAAAGCAGGCCAACCAGCCAAGCCAAGGCGCGATGAAAGAACTCCCTCGTTCATCTGGGCGTTCTTTGTGAGTCTAGGGTCTTGAGCGTGCTGCGCAACTATTCCACCGAATGCCTTTACGTACTCCAGTGCCCTGCGCATCAGCAACGGGTCGTGAACACAGTTACCGTCGTCACTGAAGATCCGAACATTCGCCGCGGAGTCATGCATTGCACCTAATTCAGCTAGTTGCTCCCCGGCAAGACCCACGGTCACGGCTCCTATTGGTTGAACGTGCACCAAACCGACGTCTCTGCCGATACGAAACACCTGTTCAACAACACCGGCGGTATCGGCCACTGGGAAGGTGTTCGCCATCGCGTGGATAGCGGTGTAACCGCCGGCAGCAGCGGACATCGAACCAGATCTGATAGTTTCGCTGTTTTCAAAACCTGGCTCGCGAAGATGGGTGTGCAGATCAACAAATCCTGGAAGAACATGCAGCCCAGAACAATCCACTAGCTCGTGATTCACACCTTTAGTCTTTCTACTCGATATCTGACCGGCTTCGATTACAACCTCAACCGGATTGCCACTGGTGTCTAATGCGTTTTGTAAGACAAAGTTCATCGCGTCTCCCCTTTCTCGCCAGCCAGTAGATGAAACAGAACTGCCATCCTTACTGCTACCCCGTTTTGAACCTGGTCGAGGATTCTCGATTTAGAACTGTCGGCACTCGCGGCATCTATCTCAAGCCCACGATTCATTGGCCCTGGATGCAGAACAATCGATGCTTTGCCAAGTCTTGAAAGCCTTACCGAATTCATTCCCCAAACCCTGGAGTACTCTCGCTCGGTAGGAAAGAAGGAAGCCTCCATTCGCTCAGATTGGATTCGCAGCATTATGACGGCATCAGGACCAAATTCTTCGATTGCCCTATCAAGGGAATAGTAGATCCCCCCTGTTGGCTCTAAGGATCTAGGCACCAAAGTGGCTGGACCACAGGTTGCCACTGTGGCACCAAGTGATCTAAGCAAAATCAAATTCGACCGAGCGACTCTCGAGTGCGCAATGTCGCCAACTATAAGAACCTTCTTACCGGAAAGATCTTTCCCGGTTGGCTCACTCACCAGCGCTTGCCTAATTGTCATGGCATCCAAAAGAGCTTGAGTTGGATGCTCGTGCGAACCATCGCCGGCATTAATTACAGCCGATTCAACCCAACCCGAGTGAGCTAAACGATTTGCTGATCCACTGGATCCATGACGAAGAACAATAGCGTCCGCACCCATCGCCTCTAATGTCTGCGCGGTATCCTTCAAAGATTCACCTTTGGATACCGAGGACCCTTTGGCAGCAAAATTGATCACGTCTGCAGACAATCGCTTGGCGGCAAGCTCAAAGGAGATCCTGGTTCGCGTTGAATCTTCGAAGAACAGGTTTACTACGGTCTTGCCTCTAAGGGTGGGTAGCTTCTTTATCTCCCGCTCGTTTACATCTGACATTTCGTGTGCTAAATCAAGAACTTCGACGATTTGTGCTTTGTTCAAGTCGGCAGCTGAAAGTAAGTTCTTCAATCCTCAATCACCACTTCGTCTAAGCCGTCTACCTCATGCAACTTCACCGAGATTCTCTCAGTCAAGGCAGTTGGTAGGTTCTTGCCAACGTAGTCAGCTCTTATCGGCAACTGACGATGACCCCGATCGACAAGAACTGCGAGCCGCACTGCCGCTGGCCGCCCGTGATCATTCAGAGCATCCAGAGCCGAGCGAATAGTTCGTCCACTGAACAGCACATCGTCTACCAGGACAACGGCTTTGCCGGAAACACCGGAGGTTGGGATGGAGGTGGTACCCACTACTCGTGTTGGTTGATCTGACAAATCATCACGGTACATAGTGACATCAAGAGAACCGACCGATACGTCGGAGGATGAGTGATCTTTGATGACTTCGGCGATTCGATTCGCTAGTTGCACACCTCTGGTGGGAATACCTAGCAACAGCAAGTTTTCTACACCACGATTTTGCTCAAGAATCTCATGAGAGATTCGAGTGATAGCCCGACGAATATCGTCCGAGCTCAAGACAGTGCGCTTTGACAACGCCTACCTCCTTCTTCGCCTCACAGGACGATCTTTAAAGGATGTTTTCAGTTGCTACATTACATCATCTAGCGGATTTTGTGCCAGCAATTGCACCGAGGAGGCCATTCACAAAAGTGCTGGAATCCTCTGTTGATAGCTCAGCAGCCAATTGAACGGCCTCAGAGATTGCTACCCCGTCTGGGACTTCATCGTTGAACAAAATTTCCCAACAGGCCACCCGCAGAATAGCCCTATCCACAGCTGGCATCCGCTCGACAGACCACTTGTGAGAGAAGGCTTCGATTCGGTCGTCAATCTCTGCGAAGTTGGCTGTCACACCTTCGACAATTTGCTTCGCATAGCCAACGATTTCGTCCTGATTCTGGCGATCGAGCTGTTCTCCCGCAGAGACATCCAGCAGAATCTCAGGATTAATTTTTCTTAGATCGGCTGCAAAAACGGCATCTAAGGCCATCTTGCGAGATTTAGTCCGGGAGCTCACTTGCTAGTCGGTAACTCGACCGAGGTACTCGCCGGTTCGGGTGTCAACTCTTACCTTTGTGTTCTGCTCGATAAACAGCGGCACTTGAATCTGAAGTCCCGTTTCAACTGTTGCAGGTTTTGTTCCCCCACTCGAGCGATCACCTTGCAAGCCTGGTTCAGTGAAAGTAATCTCTAGCACCACGGATGCCGGCAATTCAACGTAAATCGGGTTTCCCTCATATACCGCGACAATAGCCCCTTGGTTCTCGAGCAGGTAGTCCTTGGCGTCGCCCACGATTTCATTAGTGAGGCTCATCTGCTCGTAATTCTGGTTGTCCATAAACACGTATCCAGAGCCATCGTTGTAGAGATAGTTCATCTCACGCTTGTCGACATTCGCCGTTTCAACCTTCACGCCAGCGTTAAAAGTTCTTTCAACAACCTTGCCGGTCAGAACGTTCTTGAGCTTGGAGCGAACGAATGCTGGTCCCTTACCTGGCTTTACGTGCTGGAACTCGATAACGGTCCAAAGCTGTCCGTCAATGTTCAAAACTAGGCCGTTTTTTAGATCATTTGATGTTGCCATGGTCGTGCTCGCTCAATCCTTTTATTGTTGGTTTACCTATGGAGTCTAGCGTTTAGGCAGTTAGCTGTCTAAGAGCTAACAGATAGGAATCAAACCCGAAACCGGCAATAACCCCTGTCGCCGCTGGTGAAACAACGCTATTTTTTCGAAATTCTTCTCTAGCGTGTGGATTGGAAATGTGAACCTCGATTAGCTTTGCGCCAGATTCGGTGTGTATCTTGCACGCATCAGCAATGGCGTAAGAGTAGTGAGTGAAAGCGGCAGGATTGAAAATAATGTCCGCTCCAGTATCTGTTGCCTCATGAAGCCATGAAATCAGCTCGCTCTCGCTATCTGACTGTTTTACGGTAAGGGCAACACCAATTTCGGAAGCGTGCTTCTCTAAAAGCTTCACAAGGCTCTCGTAGTCAAGCGTGCCGTAGATGTCGGGCTCTCTCGAGCCGAGGCGTTGCAAGTTCGGCCCGTTTAGCACCACGATAAATTTCATGGTTCTAGCCTACTCAGCAATTTCTTGAAAGGCAGTGAACAAAATTTCATCTGTGGGTGCGTGCATGATTCTCGGTTTCCCGATTTCGTCTAGAACGATGAACCGCAAATTACCCGCTCTAGCCTTCTTATCAATACGCATGTTGGCAAGTAGCTGGGGCCACTTACCTGCTGGGTAAGAAACTGGAAGGCCAAGGCTCGAGAGAATATCTCGATGCCTCTGAACCTCCGCCATAGACAACCGGCCATTAACCCGAGCAAGTTCCGCCGCGAAGACCATTCCAATTGAAACGGCAGCTCCGTGACGCCACTTGTAGCGCTCCGCCAATTCGATGGCGTGACCAAGGGTATGCCCGTAGTTCAAGGTCTCCCGTAACCCTTCTTCGCGAAAGTCTTCTGCGACGACAAGCGCCTTGACCTTGATTGCGCGACTTACCAGCTCGAGAAACAACTCTGAGGATAAATCGGTTGCGTCCTGAATGTTTCCTTCGACAAGATCAAGTATCTCGGTATCACTTATGAAGCCGCACTTAATGATTTCTGCGAACCCTGCAACAAGCTCGTTTCGGGCCAAAGTGCCTAAGGTTTCCAAGTCCACCAAAACACCCTTTGGTGAGTGAAAAACGCCAACCAGGTTCTTACCCTCGGCAGTGTTAACTCCAGTCTTGCCGCCAATCGCCGCATCAACCATCGCTAGAACAGTCGTTGGTATTTGAAGGACTGCAACGCCTCGTAGCCAGGTTGCTGCCACAAAACCTGCAAGGTCAGTTATGGCACCACCTCCGAAACCAATAATCATGTCTGTTCTGGAGAACTCGGACTTTCCAAGAATTCCCCAACAAAAAGCTGCCACCTCGATTCGCTTGGCGTCCTCGCTGTCTGGAACGCCAGCTAGTACGACTTCAAAACCTGAATCAATAAGAGAGTCCCTCAACGCCTCGGCGCTTACAGAAAGTCCGACTGGATGAACGATCATGACTTTTTTTGCACCAGTGAGCATGGAAGGAACTTGATCCAATAAGTTTCTTCCAATGACTACTTCGTACGGAGTGGCTCCCCCAACGGGTATTCGTCTCAGCTCAGTCACTTTTGCCCCACAAGTTTTGAAATCTCTAACACAATGGCGGCAAGCGACTTGCCGCTGGTGTCGACCTCGTGGGTTGCAACCTCGAGATACAGCGGTTTCCTGGCTTCGTAGATGCTGCTCCAGCTTTCCGCACCACCGCTAAGAAGCGGCCGATTTCTTGTACTAATTCTGGAGGCTATGTGCTTGCCGTCGGTTGACAGGTAAATTACGCGATGGGCCTTTAGGAGCTTACGGTTTGACTCGCTCGTAACAACACCACCACCGGTTGCAACTACTCCCTCTGCTTCTAAGCACTGAGCCAGCACGGAGCTCTCAATCTCTCTGAAGCCAGGCTCTCCGAGTTGCTCGAAGACTGAGGATATCGCCCCATGTTTCGAAGCGATTATCTTGTCGGTATCCGTAAATGCCGTGTTCAGTTCCTTAGCGAGTTTCTTCCCAACGGTTGTCTTACCCACACCCATGGGCCCAACCAAAACCAATGGTTGCTTCATCAGCTACCAGAGGACTTCAGCACATCAGGAATCGATTCAAGATACGACTGCAAATTCCGATTTGTCTCTGCAACAGAATCTCCACCGAATTTCTCCAAGACGGCGTTGGCGACAACTAGGGCAACCATTGCCTCCGCTACTATTCCAGCTGCAGGAACAGCGCAAACGTCTGAGCGCTGATGGTGAGCCTTGCTAGCTTCACCTGTTTTGACATCGATGGTTGCTAAAGCTTTAGGAACAGTCGAGATGGGTTTCATTGCAGCACGCACACGGAGCACTTGACCAGTTGACATTCCGCCTTCGATTCCGCCGGCTCTACCGGTTGCTCGTTTTACAAGGCCGTCGTCGTCTCTAAGAATTTCATCGTGGGCTGCGGAACCGCGTCTAGCCGCAGTAGCAAAACCATCGCCGATCTCGACACCCTTTATTGCCTGAATCCCCATTAGTGCACCAGCAAGCTGGGAATCGAGCTTGCGATCCCAGTGGACATAACTTCCAAGTCCTGGTGGCAGACCATAGACGAGTGTCTCAACTACTCCCCCGAGAGTGTCGCCGCTTTTCTGACAGTCCTCAATTTCCGAAACCATCGCCTCAGACACTTCCGCGCTGAAGCAACGAACCGGATTCTCATCAAGGAAAGCCACGTCTCCAGGGGTTGGCAGTTGATCACCTTCGGATTTGACAGAGCCAATAGCAACAGTGTGAGTGACTAACTTGATCCCCAGTTGCGAAAGAAACTTTGAAGCAACCTCCCCCAATGCAACTCTTGCGGCAGTCTCTCTGGCAGATGCACGCTCTAACACTGGGCGGGAATCTAGGAAGCCGTACTTTTGCATACCTGTGAAGTCCGCGTGGCCAGGACGCGGTCTGGTCAGTGGCTCCGCGCGGGCACCTGACAAGTCTTCCTGACTGACAGGGTCTGCTGACATTACCTGTTCCCACTTTGGCCACTCGGTGTTTTGAATAGTTATGGCTATTGGACCACCCTGTGATAGACCATGCCGCACCCCGCCACTTAGTTGAACCTGGTCCTGTTCAAATTTCATGCGCGCGCCGCGGCCAAAGCCAAGTCTTCTTCTGGCTAGTGCGTCTTGGACATCTCCGGTGGTGATCTCAATCCCGGAAGGCATGCCCTCAACGATCGCAACAAGCTCAGGGCCATGCGATTCTCCAGCGGTCAACCAGCGCAACATAGTCTTGATTCTCTCACAATTGACCTACTTCAGCCCAGTTTGTGCGACTGCTGCAACTTTCATTGCTAGGTATAGCTCTTGATCATCCACGTCGACTGCCATGCCGCTGGAGTCTGCAAACAACTTAACTTGCTCAATAGCCTGCCAAATTAGCAACTCGAGACCGGAAATGCTCTTTTCACCCCAAGCTTTTGAAGCCGGAGATGGCCAGGGGTCGTAGGCTACGTCAAACAAGAAACCTGAATTTGTTTTTGTGCCTGAGGCCATATTCGTCCAGAGCTCAGCAAAGGCAGATCCAGGAACAGTAGAGACCACAAGATCGACTCCAGTAACGGAAGATTGCTCGGCAGGTGCTATAGAAGCCTCGAGTCCAAAGCTAGAAATCTTTTCAACAAAGTCAGTGACCGATTGGACTGTTCTTCCAACAACAGAGAGCCTCGCCTTAGGAAAGACTCTTGAGATTGCAAGGGCTGCAGACCTCGCTGAAGCCCCAGAGCCAAGAATGGTTATAGATTCGGCTACTGGGATGAGCTGGAAGACCTTCTGGAATCCGTGGACATCAGTGTTGTGCCCAATCCAACCAGCTGAAGATCGAACGAGAGTGTTGACTACTCCGGTCATGTTGGCCTCGTTGGTGCAGCGCTGAGCCAACTCGAATGCTTCATACTTCAAAGGCATGGTCACACTAATGCCTGATAATGCCTTGTCTTCCAAAACCTTCTTGAGCTCACCACTGGGAACCTCAAGCTTGTCGTAGATAAAGTTCAGGCCAAGCAGGGAGTACGCAGCCCGATGTATTACTGGCGAGAGGCTATGTTGAATTGGAGAACCAACAACACAGAAATTAGTCGTCATACCAGTCCGGATTTTCTTTTTCCCATTGTCTGAGTAAAGGAATCCACGATTCGTGCTCAGCTAGGGTTTTTGAAAACTTTGTTTCACCGGTGGCTAGGTTGATGGTGACGAAAAACAACCAATCCCCGGCTATTGGATTCAATGTTGCGTCAATAGCGAGCTCACCCGGAGAACTAATCGGGCCTGGAGGTAAACCTCCGACTAGGTAAGTGTTGTAGCCGTAGTCAATCTGCTCCTGCCTTGGAGCCTTAGACATGTCTGTTCCGTCATAGCTGTAAGTAATAGTGGGATCGGTTTCCAAGGGCATGTCAATGGCTACTCGGTTGGCAAACACTCTGGCAACTTTATAAAAGTCTGGTTCTTGCTTCGCCTCGCGCTGAGTTATCGATGCAAGAGTGAGCACACGATGCCAATCCTCTTTGGCAACCCCCGCGTCGGTAAGAGCTTTCTCCATACGCGTAACCATTATCGAGATAATCTCTTCAGCGGTGACCTTTAGATCGAAACTGTAGGTATCAGGAAACAAGTAGCCCTCAATAGTTGGAGCTTCTTCTGGTATTCCATAAGTCGCTAAGTTCTCGGCGGCTAACCACAGCTCTTCGATAGGGATGCTGGTAATTCTCGAGACTTCATCAAAGATTTGAACCACGCGATAGCCTTCAGGAATTGTCACCTGAAAACTTAGAATGTTGGCCTGGTTAGTAACAGCAGTAAGCGCCGCCTCATTACTCATTTGAAGCTTTAGCGTGAAGCTTCCTGGATAGAAAATTGGATTGCGCTCGAGAAGCAGTCGGTAGAAGGAGTCAACATCCCTTACTACACCAGCTTCAAATAGCTTGTTCGCCACAATCAGACCATCTTCGCCAGACTCTATCCGCACCACGACTTCACCAACGCCGGGACCTTCGTAATCCAAAGCGGTCAGCTTTTGGTACTGACCTCTTATCCAATCGAAGTTCGCCACTACAGCGACCCCACCAATCAGGGAAAGAATAACCACGCCGATTAGAAGTTTTGAACCCCTTGATAATCCACCAGAAACAGATCTACGCCCCAACAGAATCACCAACCAAGATTCCAGGAACTAATCCTGAACTCTTTTCGTAACTTAGGGCGCTTTCGAGAATCTCGACCGCACTTGCGCTGTCAATAATCGACTTACTGTCCTTCGCACTAATTCCCGAAGCACGAAGTTTTGATGCCGCAGTAACCGTAGTAAATCTCTCATCTATCATGCGGACAGGAGCAGATATTGATGCCGAAAGTTCAACGGCGAGCGATCTTGCGTCAGTTGTCGAATCAGTTTCTCCACCGCTAAGAGAAAGTGGGTCACCGACATAAACTTCAATAACATTATGGACATCAACAAGATTCGCTAAAGATGCAACAGTTTCCGATAACACAGAGGACCTAGACACCGCTTCCAATGGAGAGGCCAAAATTCCCTCTTGATCACACAGAGCTATTCCCAGTCGAACCCGACCCACATCAACTGCCAACCTCCGGCCACTGCGCATCTAGGAGTTCAACTCTTTCTCGATCGCTTTGATGGCTTCTCGTAGCTTGTCAGTTGAAGGACCGCCACCTTGAGCGATGTTGTCTTTACCACCGCCACCGCCACCAAGAATCTCGGAGGCAACCTTCACAAGTGACCCGCTGGAGATCCCAAGGTCTCTTGCCTTGGGTGAAGTAGCAACGATTAATACAACCTTTTTGTCAATCGTTGCGGTCACCGCAACAACAGAAGCCTTGCTCTCAAGGGCCTGTGAAAGAGAGGTTGCCAACTCGCGCACTTGATCAACAGCAACATCCTCCGCGATCGCGTAGTGCAAAAAGTCAGTTTTCCCAACCGGTTTAATGGCTTTGATTATGACTGGAACTTGAGAACGCAGGCCCTCAAGAGTAATGGCAGCGAGCTTTCTCTCAGCTAGCTTGAGCTGCTCGATAGTTTGCAAAACCTTTGCTGCCAAATCCTGCTTAGGCACTTTTAGAGACTCATGTAACTGAGCGACAATAAGAGCCTCAGCGGAAAGAGCTTGAAATGCCTCAAACCCTACAAGCGCTTCAAGGCGACGAGAACCAGAACCAACCGATGACTCACCAAGAATGGAAACTAGTCCGACCTGGGAGGATCGAGACACGTGGGTTCCACCGCAAAGCTCTCTCGACCAAGGACCGCCAATCTGAATTACTCTTACAAGCTCGTCATAACTTTCCCCAAATAGTGCAATCGCACCGCTTGCCTTGGCTTGATCAACACTCATGAAATCAGCTGACACCGCAAGGTCTTGGCGGATCGCCAGATTGGCGACCTCTTCAATCTCAGTTTTTAGTGATTGGCTTAGGGATTCATTCCAAGAAAAGTCGAGTCTCATGTAACCGGGCTTGTTGTAAGAACCGGACTGAAGTGCGCTTGGACCAAGCACCTGACGCAAGGCCGCATGCATAACGTGAGTTGCGGAGTGGGCTTGAGCAGCTCCCAGTCTCCAGTCCGCAGAAACTTCTGCTGAAACTTTAGATCCAACACCTACTTCTCCGCTACGCACTACAACGCTGTGAGAAACAAGCCCCTTTACGGGTTTTTGAACATCTAAGACTTCAAGAGATAGGCCTTCAGCAAAAATGAAACCAGAATCGCTATCTTGACCACCAGACTCGGCATAAAAGGATGTCTCGTCAAGAATTACTTCGGCAACATCGCCTTGTTTAATGCTTGACACTACCGCTCCGTCGCGAATAAGACCTACGACTTTTGCGCCTGTCACCAATTCTTCGTACCCGGTGAACTTAGTTGATCCAAGAGCCCGGAATTCCCCGTAGACGGATAAATCGGCGTTTCCCGAACGCTTCATCTTCGCATCATCCTTAGCGCGCTGACGTTGCACGTTCATAAGAACATTAAACTCTTCGCGGTCAAGTGTTAGACCCTGTTCCTCTGCTATTTCAAAAGTCAGATCGACCGGGAAACCGTAAGTGTCGTGAAGCAAAAACGAGCTTTCCCCGCTGAGACTTGGCTTGCCGGCTTTCTTGGCCTTAGCAATCTCCTCATCCAGCACCAGAAGACCAGCGTTTAGGGTTCGAAGGAATGCTTCTTCTTCGGCAACAGCGATTCGAAGAATGCGAGCAAAGTCGGTGTCTAGCTCCGGGTAGCTAGCCTTCATAGAGTCCTTGGAGCGAGTAAACAGCTCCGCAAAAACTGGCTTTTCAACTCCCAGTAGCCGCATTGCGCGCACAACCCTTCGAAGCAATCTTCGCACCACGTAGCCGCGCGCATCGTTCGCGGGCACTACCCCATCCCCAATAAGCATCAAAGCGGAACGAACGTGGTCTGCAACCACTCTTAGACGAACATCGTCTGATTCATTTGCCCCATATGTTTTGCCCGATAGCTTCGCTGCAAGATCTAGAACTGGTTTTACTTCGTCAATTTCATATAAATTGTCAACGCCTTGCATGATAAAAGCAACGCGCTCGAGTCCCATTCCGGTGTCGATGTTCTTCGATGGCAACTCACCAAGAATTTCAAAACCGTCCTTGCCATCACCCTGACCACGCTGATACTGCATGAAAACTAGGTTCCAGATTTCTATGAAGCGATTCTCATCTGCTTCCGGTCCGCCGTCCACGCCATAGTCTGGTCCGCGATCAAAGTAGATCTCGGAGCATGGTCCAGCAGGCCCGGGCTGTCCTGTTGACCAGTAGTTATCCTTCATTCCACGCTTTTGAATACGCTCCAAAGGAATGTCAGCTTCTTCGCGCCACAGTTTGATGGACTCGTCGTCATCTTTGTAAACAGTCACCCAGAGCTTCTCTGGCTCAAAACCCAAGCCGCCTTTTGACTGGGGCGAGGTTAGAAATTCCCAGGCGTAGGAGATAGCTTCGCGCTTGAAGTAATCTCCAAAGGAAAAGTTTCCGTTCATCTGGAAGAACGTACCGTGCCTGGTTGTCTTTCCAACTTCATCAATGTCCAGAGTCCGGACACACTTTTGAACGCTGGTTGCTCGCTTGTATGGCGCGGGAACTAGCCCAGTCATGTAAGGAATGAAAGGCACCATGCCTGCGACGGTGAACATGAGGGTGGGGTCTTCAGAAATTAGCGATGCGGAAGGCACAATCTCGTGATCTTTACTGGCGAAGTAATCGAGCCAGCGGCGACGTATCTCGGCCGTAAGCAAGGTTACCTACTTGCCAGCGGACTTTGACTTAGCAGCAGGCTTTTTCGCAGTAGAGCGAGCAGCGGTATTTGCGCCGGCCTTGCGTGCAGTCTTTGTCGCCGGCTTACGAGCAGGCTTTGACAGCTCGGTCTCGCGCTCTTTGTAACCTTCTGCAACCGCGTCAGCGAATTCTTGCAAGGAGACCTTTGCCTCTTCGTAAGCTTTGCGAGCCTGGGGGTTTTCTTCAATTTGCTTAGCAACGACAGCACCAATAGCCACACCAGCTATTAACCAGAAAAGTTTGTTCATTCTTACTTCCTCTTTCCGACTAACTTGCGCACAACTTCAGCAACGCCTGCAATCTTCGCCAATGGACCACCGATTGAAGCCGAGAAGGCAGCAACCATTGAAGCGAAGCTCTTGGTGAGCGAAGCTACATCGGTTGAAATGCCATCAAACTTCTTTAGCTGTCTGTTTGTCTCTTCCAAGGTAACTGTCAGCTCACCAACTAAAGGAGTGAGCTCATCGGTCATTTGAACCAAAGATTCGCTACTTCTATCAATAAGCTTTCCAAGCTTCAGAATTGGTACCGCTAAAAACAAAACGAGCAAAACAAATCCACCCGCGGCTACTAGGCTCGCTATTTCCGATGGTGACATTGCGACCTCCTTGAGTGACGCTAAATCTATCTTGCGGCGTAGTACTCAACAACCAGCTGAACTTCACAAGTGACTGGCACTTCTGAACGCAATGGTCGTCTGTTTAGTGTGATCTGAAGCTTTTCTAGCTCAACAGTTAGATAGCCAGGCAGCGTAGGAAGAACGTCAACATGTCCCCCAGCGGCTGCAACCTGGAAAGGCTCAGTTTTCTCGCTCTTCTCGGCTACGTGCACCAACTGACCGGGCTTCACTCGGAAAGATGGTCTGTCAACGCGCTGTCCATCCACGAGAATGTGACGGTGAACTACCAGCTGGCGTGACTGCGCGATGGTGCGAGCGAAGCCCGCACGCAAGATGATCGCGTCGAGTCTCATCTCTAGAAGCTCTACAAGGTTTTCACCAGTTAGACCGGCTGCACGCTTGGCTTCTTCGAAAGTCTTTTTTAGCTGAGCCTCACGAATACCGTATTGAGCCCTTAGTCTCTGCTTCTCGCGAAGACGAACAGCGAAGTCGCTGTCAGCTTTTCTTTTTGTGCGTCCGTGCTCACCTGGAGCGTAAGGGCGCTTTTCAAGATACTTGGCGGCTTTTGGTGTTAGCGCTAGTCCTAGTGCTCGGGACAGACGAGTTTTACTGCGAGTACGCGATGTCTTAGACACAGCTTCCTTTCAAGTTATGCAAACAAAGAATGAAACGACAGAGGTTCGTT